>JAWOHI010000302.1:0-4081 GCA_046485255.1 Bacteroidales bacterium | reverse complement strand
GAGTGGATCAAGGCCGATCTGTTTGCTGATAATCAGCAGGCCCAGGATCAGGCCCGTGGGGTGTTGTTGACGGTACTGGAGACGGTGCTCAAGCTGATGCACCCGATCACCCCCTTTGTTACCGAGGAGATCTGGTCGGTGCTCCCCGGCCAGCGAGAGCTGCTGGCAGTCAGTTCCTTTCCGGTTGTCACTGAGTCCTGGTTGGACGATGTGGCGGTGGAGGAGATGGAGCTGCTGATGGGAATTATCACCGGAATCAGGAATATCCGAGCCGAGGCGGATGTTCACCCCTCCCAGCGGATCGAGGCCCTGGTGCTCTGTGCCGATCCGCGCAGGGCGACGGCAATTGAAGCCTTTGCCGCAGCGATATCCGACATGACCAGGTTGAGCGCTTTAACCGTGCGGGGCGATGGCGATCGTCCCAGCGATGCGGCAACCTATATTTACAAGGATATTGAGATTTTTGTGCCGCTCAAGGGGTTGGTCGATGTCGCTGCCGAATTGGCCCGGATCGCCCGGGAACGGGGTAAGGTTGAGGCTAAACTGAATCAGGTGAACGGCAAACTGGCCAATGCGCGTTTTCTTGCCAACGCACGGCCGGAGGTCATTGCCGGTGAACGGGCAAAAAAAGCCGAGCTCGATGCGCGGATGGCGAAACTGCTCGAAGCGGAAGAACGCTTAAGAAGGATGGCATAGACTCATGGATACGCATCTGCTTGATGAATTGATAAAAAACTTTCTCGGTGAGGATGTTGGCCGGGGCGACTTGACCAGCGAGGCAATTTTTGCCGAAGATCAGGTCGGGGTCGCCCGGTTGGTCGCCCGACAACCTTTTCTCATCGCCGGTGCGGCACGTATTGCCGCAAGAGTCTTTTTCGTCCAGAACCCTTTGGTCCAGTGCAGCGAGGCGGTCGCCGACGGCACCTGGGTTGAGCCGGGGAGAGCGCTGCTGACTGTCACCGGCCCGGTGATCGATCTGCTCAAAGCAGAACGGCTGGCGCTGAATCTCTTGCAACGACTGTCGGGAATCGCTACCCTTACTGCCCGTTTTGTCGGCAGGGTGGAGGGGTATGCGGTGCGGATCACCGATACCCGCAAGACGACTCCGGGCCTGCGCGTCCTCGAAAAATATGCGGTACGGGTTGGCGGCGGCCACAACCACCGGTTTAACCTCACGGATGGCGTGCTGATCAAAGATAACCATATTGCCGCCTGCGGTTCGATAACCCAGGCCGTTGCCCGAGTGCGGGAAAAGGTTCCCCACACCCTGCGTATTGAAGTGGAGACCGAGAACCTGCAGCAGGTGGCGGAATGCCTTGACTGCCAGGTGGATATTATCATGCTCGATAATATGGCCCCGGAGTTGATGGCCGAGGCGGTTCGGATGGTTGACGGCCGTTGTCTGGTTGAGGCCTCCGGAGGGATAAGCCTCGACACGGTGACGGCTGTAGCCGCCAGCGGGGTCGATATCATCTCGGTGGGGGCATTGACCCACTCCGCTCTCGCCTGCGATATCGGGATGGATTGGCAATAGTCCTTGGGAAAGTTGATGTTTAAACACCGTCTTATCTGCTGACCCTGACGAATTGTTCTTGATTGTTGTCGGTAAGATGTGCAATACTTGAAGGCGATACGTACGAAGGTTTTTCACCTTTCTTTTTTAGGTCTTCAATTTAACAAGGAACAAGCCCATGCGTTGCCCCAAATGCGGATATATTTCCTTTGATCATCTGGAAACTTGTCTGAAGTGCAAAAAGGACATAAAATCAGCTGCAGATGCGTTACCAGGCTCGGTATTCAATGTCGCCACCCCGGTTTTCCTCCGTTTTGACCGGGAGTCGGTGGGGAAGCAGGATGATGATGAACTTGTTGAAGCGGAAATGGCCGAAGAGATGCAACTTGAGGACGAGGATCTCGAGGTTCTGATTGCTGATCCTCAGGAGGAGGAGCAGAGCAAAAGAGTCGTTACCCGGGAAAGGGACGCTGTGGCGGTGAGAGAGGACGAGGAGGAGGAAGACCGGGAAATCGATTTTGACCTGAGCCAGTTCGAGGAATCGGCCAAGACGGCAGAAACCGCCCCGACAGAATCGGTAGCAGAGAACTTGGCCCCTGGCGCCGGTGTTGCGCCGGTGATCGAGATCCCGGAAGAGCTGGCGGATATTTCCGATCTGGCTCCCCCAAAGCGAGAGACGGCCCTGGCCACGCCAGCGGATATTGTGACTGAGCAGGAGGCGGCAACTGATGGCTTGAGTGATCTGCGCCTTGACGATCTCGACCTTGATCTCCAACTCGATGACCTTGATGGGGCAGCTGAACAGCACAGTCTGGGGGAGACAGTCCTCTCCCTTGATGAACTCGATTTCACCGAAACCCTGCCCAAAAGCGACAGCCCGGCAGTCCGGTCGAAGAGGCAGGAAATGGACGACGAACTCAACTTCGATCTCGATCTTGGTGGACTGTCGATCGACAAAGATAAGTAAGCAATTTTGGCCGGTTCGGCGTGTCAGCACCGTACGAGAAAATCTGTTGACACTACCGGAGAAGTCGGGTAAATAACCCTCTCCACACAATGCCGGGATAGCTCAGTCGGTAGAGCAACGGACTGAAAATCCGTGTGTCCCTGGTTCGATTCCTGGTCCCGGCACCAGTACTATCAAGGGTTTAATCAGTGATATTAACTGATTAAGCCCTTTTTTTTGTTTGAGTCTGTTCCATTTCTCACTGCTGTTTCCTGCTTTCTTTAATTGACATTAAAGTGGAACAAAAATGGAGCAAAAATATCTCAAATATGATGCTGGAGGTGGCTGTCATGGCGCGCATTCAGACACGTAAAGGGAAAAAAAGGACAACCTATACGGCAACGGTACGGATACAAGGTTTTGATCCAATAGCAAGAACCTTTGGTACAAAGCGGAGCAAAGCATAGTACGCAAAACTGAGCGGGAAGGGTGCCGGCGGCACCTGATTCGTTTTGCCAAGAATGGCTTGTCATTCGACGGTGAACGGGTTGACTTGGTTCTCTATAATTCCCACGACTGTGGCTGTGCCTTCAAGCTGATAGCTTCGGTTTGGCGGCAGATCTGCGGCAACGGATTGATGGTTGCCTCCGAGTTTGCCAAGTTCAGCCATAAGCATATCGGCTTCAGTCCGGCGACGGACGACTCAGGAGAACAACCACACGACCGGTCAAAGCACTTGATCGAAATATCAAGCTGAACCAGGCCCTTTGGGTCTCAACGGAAAAGATGGCTGAGCTGAAGAATGTCGAGGGGGATCTTTCGACCGTATCGGCTTAAACAGCCATTTACCACTACACTAGCCGTCTCCTTCGGGGGACGGCTTTTTTTGTTCTCTTACAGAGCATAGAAAAAGCAATACGGAATATTGTTATGATGGTTTAAAAGAAAACCCATATGAAAAATATGTGTTACGTGATTAAAATTCATTACGGCCCAATTTTAAGTTGACATTATTGATAGTAAAACATAGGATGGTTGTGTGTTACCCAAGGATAAATCAATTTGAGTGCATATGAAACACGAAACGTTTTTCCGCAAACATCCGGTGTTCACCGGCGAAGAGTTCAACGATCATCTCGCACGTCTTGGGAAAACAGGCCCCAGGACCCGAGAATCCCTGCTGAATTATCATAGGAATACCGGGCATGTCATTCTCATTCGAAGAGGATTATATGCGGTTATCCCAATAGGAGCCGATCCGGATTCGTATCCGGTTGATCCTTTTCTTGTTGCCGCCAAACTCACAGCAGATGCGGTACTGTCATACCACACGGCTTTAGAAGTACACGGTTACGCCTACTCCATACGTGAGCATCTCACCTATTCAGCAGCCCGCCCGGTTTCCCCTGTTACGTTTCGATCCCATGTTTTTCGAGGTGTCAGGTACCCCCAATCACTTTGCCGCGCAGAAAAGGTAGATTTCGGTGTTATCACCGTCGATCGCGTGGGTCTTACGGTCAGGGTTACTTCCCTTGAGCGGACTTTGGTGGATGTCTTGGATCGGCCTGCTCTTTCCGGCAGCTGGGAGGAAATTTGGCGTTCCCTTGAAGCGATCGAATTCT
>JAWOHI010000181.1:0-3514 GCA_046485255.1 Bacteroidales bacterium | reverse complement strand
CCGAGGACGAACGCGAAATAGATGGCCATGATCACATAATCAATCCATCCTAGAGAGAGTAGATTTGGCATGCGGCAATGGTTTTTGGTTTAAATTTGACTTGCTGTGCCAAATGTAGGAAGATTTCTGATTTACGATTTACCAATTACCATTTACGATTTACCGATTGGGTCTTCGGTTATGGGATTGATATGGCTCATCAAGTTAGGGGGGCACCTTGTCTGGATCGGAATCCTTTGCCGGTTCTTCTGATCAGGGCCTGGACAAAGGTTCCGATGGCCAGGAGCAGGATGAATCCGGCCACCCAGAAGGCCCAGGTATTGATGATCCGGCTTTCGCACGACATCGTGTAATCATCGAAAAGGAAGTCTTCTGCTGCCAGTTCCCAGCGGTTTTCGAGACCCTGCACCTGGTTGCTGGTGGTATTCATCAGGAGACCCGGCATCCGGATGATGAACTTGTAGGAGTTGGCTCCGACCAGGTCCCAGAAATCCTTTTTATTGTCAAATTGCCGGAATGGTTCGGGGTATAGATCCATCAGTCCGGTGTAAACATTTTTTTGGTAGAAGGCATCGAGGCCGTGGAGCAGGTCGTCTGAATCATCGGATTGGATGCTGTCAACGAGGAAATTATACAATTCTTCACGACGTGATGAGAGCTCTTCCCGAAGGGATTGGTGTTTAGGATCCGCGGCCACGACAGACTCCAGGCAATTCAGGTAGGAATTGAACATCGACCGCATAATGAACTGAAAATACTTTTCTTCGGCCTGTTTGAAGGTTGCTTCATCATAATCCGGATCTGCATTTCGCTGTTCCTCATCCTTGATCCGGATCAGGCGGAACTCCTCTTCAGTGAGGTAGTCACGCCAGTCCTGGGTCTTGAAGGGATCGGCTTTCAGGACGGTTTCGGAGTATTCGAGGTAGGTGAAGAACCAGCGGAATTTGCGCTGGATGGTGGATTGAACCCGGATGGTGAGGATGGTGGTATCGGCCGGATTCATAGCCAGGTTTAGTTCCTTGACGGATCTGAAACGACGCGTCAGGATCAGGTTTTTTTTGTCTTTGTCATCTCCCTCGGTCCAGTTGCGGGTCCAGTCGTTGTCCTGCATGAAGAAGAAGGGTGCCTTGAGGATTTCGGTTGAATCCCCCTTGATGACGATGGTTTTTTCCACTTCACCGTTGGGGAACAGTTGAGTGGTCAGGTAGATATCCAGGCATCCGGGGAGGAAGAGCAGCAGGCTGCTCAGGGCCGATGTGATGAGCCAGGTTTTTGTTTTCATCTCGTTGTATTTAAGTTATTTAGGATTAGGAGTGGGTTGGTGCTTATTTTTGGGCAGCGACTGCCGCCTGGTGATTTCGAGGCGAATCATTTTATCGATTACTTCTTGATATTGAGCCAATCTGGAGGGGTTCAGCGATCCCAGGGTGGCCAGTTGGGTGTCAGACAGTTCGTATCGTTCGGCCAGGTCCTGCCAGTTGTGGCTGACCCGGTAGAGGGTCCATTGGTCGATCAGGTGGCTAGTTCCGGGATACTCGAGATTGGAGAGCCGTTTTTCCAGGTTGGAGATCTGTTGGACGGACCGTGCCTGTTCGGCGATGAAGATCAGGAGGAGCAGAATGGCGGCGGCGGAGCTGACCAGTCGGATCAGTTTCAGGGGCTTGCTTTCGGAGGGGATTCTGGTCAGGATGGAATGGATTTCGTTATCGGGTTGATCGCGGTAATCAACGGCTGGTGCGGCGTTGGCTTCCGCGAGGATACTTGCCAGGATCTGTTTTCTGGTTAACAGGGCTGACTCCCGGGTATTGCAGCAGGTGGGGCAGGTGGCCAGGTGTTCACGCAGGGTGGCGTATTCGGTGCTGCTCAGCTCCTCATCGGTGAGGAAGAGCAGATGGTCGGGGTGGGTGTGGAGGGCGGGCTTCCCATAGGCTTTCCCTGGCTCTCCTTCCGTGCTTTGCCGTTCGTTCTCCCCAGGCTGAAGCCTCGGGTTATTGAAATGTTTATTGGTATCCATAGTGGGTGAGGTGGGTTTTGAGTTTTTTCCGGGCGAGGTGGAGGTTGGTCTTGATGCTGGCGGCTGATAGTCCTGATTCGGCCTGGACTTCGCTGATGGACAGGTTTTCGATATCTCTCATTATGAAGACTGTTTGCTGGGTGCGGGGCAGGGTTGGTATCCATTTTCGGACGGTTTCGATGAGTTGGTAATTTTCCAGGATGGTTGTAGGGTTTTCGGGTTCTCGGGGGTTGACCTCCTCATTCAGGGGGACATTATTTCGTTTTTTGCGGCGGAGGCAATCGATGGCGAGGTTTCGGACGATTTGTCTGAACCAGGGGTTGAAGGGCTGGTCGGGGTTAAAGCGGTTGATTGCGTGCCAGAGTCTGACGTAGGCTTCCTGGATGATATCCTGTGCGTCCTCGCGGTTTCCTGCGATCCGGAGGGCGGTTTGAAAGGCTGTGTTCCGGGTTTGGTTCACCAGGAGGCCGAACGCTTTGGGGTCCTTTTTCCGGGCCAGGAGGATCAGGGAGGAGAGCGGTTCGGTTTCCATTGGGTGGGGTTACACCGGTAGTACGTTGGCGGGTGGGGAAAGGTTAAAGTTCCCCTTGGAAAAGGCCTTGGAATAGACCTGTCAGGTTTTAGACCTGTCAGGTCTAAAACCTGATTGCAACCATCAGATGATCAGAATGATAATAAATACCAGATCGATCATCAAATACCTGGTAACTAATGATTTTTGGTATGTTTTTCGTGAAAAGGTAATCGATCCTTCCACCCGGGGGCTTGGTCGAATCGAACCCGGTGAAAGTATATTCTGGCCCAATTGGAGCCTTTTGGCTATCGGTCCGGCTATCCCTGTAGGAAAACTCTACCAATTTTTCATAGGCTTCACCTGAGGGCAGTGAGTTAAAATCTCCAGCGATTATTTGTGAGTGGTTACCGGCTAAGCTGTCCGCAAAAGTCGCTATTAATTTGGCGCTCAGTTTTCTCGCCTGTTTTCCGACGTGATCAAAATGAGTATTGAAAACAAACAAGGTATCTCCGGTCTGACGATCCTGAAGGCAGACCCAGGTCACCATTCGGGGGCAGACCGCATCCCAACCAAGAATTCCTGGCACGGAGGGCTGTTCTGATAGCCAAAAATGATCGGTCCTGATAAGGCTAAACAGTTCCTTTTTAAAGAATATCGGTACATACTCACCTTTTTCTTTTCCGTCATCCCTGCCAAGCCCGGTATATGAATAATCAGGTAACAAGGCAGTTAAGTCGTCCAACTGATCTTTTAGTACCTCTTGTAAACAGATGACCGAGGGATTTTCGCGGGCAATTTGACCGGCAACAAGGTCTTTTCTGTTTGGCCAGGCATTCGGCCCGTCGCCAGGGTTGTTGTACCGAATGTTCCAGGTGGCAATGGAATATTTACCATCCTGCGCATAAGTAATTGAATTACATACTAATCCAATGGTAATAACCAGTATGGGCGTCCATATTGTTTTCATAGTAAACCTGACAGGTGCT
>JAWOHI010000153.1:0-4661 GCA_046485255.1 Bacteroidales bacterium | reverse complement strand
CCTGAGAATATCAAGGAACAACTTATTGTTGAATTGTATTCCAAGTAATCGATAAATACCTGATCATGGCTATTCTATCCTTTCAAAAACCCGATAAAGTCATCCTCCTCGAATCCGATCCGACTTACGGTAAGTTCGAGTTCCGGCCACTTGAGCCAGGTTACGGAATCACGATCGGCAACGCCCTTCGCCGAATCCTCTTAAGCTCCCTGGAGGGCTATGCCGTTACCACCTTGAAAGTGGAAGGGGTAGATCACGAGTTTTCAACCATCAAGGGAGTAATCGAGGACGTAACGGAGATCGTGCTGAACCTTAAACAGGTTAGATTTAAACAGCAGATTGAGGGAGTTGAGGATGAGCGGGTTACTATCGCCGTTAGTGGCCAGGATGTGCTAAAGGCCGGGGATATCGGAAACTTTCTCAGTGGCTTTAAAGTCCTAAACCCTGATCTGGTGATCTGCCAAATGGACCCGACAGTCAAACTGCAGATGACCCTGACGATCAACAAGGGGCGGGGCTATGTACCATCGGAGGAAAACAAGCCGGATGACGCCGAGATCGGGATCATCCCGCTCGACGCCGTCTTTACGCCAATAAAAAACGTGAAATATACGATTGAGAACTTCCGGGTTGAGCAGAAGACCGACTATGAGAAACTCATCCTGGAGATTCGTACCGACGGTTCCATTCACCCCAAGGAAGCACTGAAAGAGTCGGCCAAGATTCTGATTCACCACTTTATGCTCTTCTCCGATGAGAAGATCACCCTGGAGTCGGATGAGAAAACCGACCGCGAAGAGTTCGACGAAGAGGTCCTGCATATGAGGCAGATGCTAAAAACCAAACTCACCGACCTCGACCTGTCGGTGAGGGCGCTGAACTGCCTGAAGGCTGCCGATGTGGAAACCCTGGGTGACCTGGTAGCCTACAATAAAAATGACCTGTTGAAATTCAGGAACTTCGGAAAGAAATCCCTTACGGAGCTGGAAGATCTGCTGAAGGCCATGGAGCTGAATTTCGGGATGGATGTTGCTAAGTATAAATTAGATAAGGAATAAGCGAAAATGAGACACGGGGATAAACAGAATAATCTAGGAAGAAAAAGCGCCCATCGGGATGCCATGTTAGCCAATATGGCCTGTTCATTGATCTTGCATAAACGGATCAATACCACGGTTGCCAAAGCCAAAGCCCTCAGGACCTATATCGAACCGCTGATTACCAAAGCCAAGGAGGACTCCACCCATTCGAGAAGGGTTGTCTTCAGCTACCTCAGCGACAAAACGGCTGTCACCGAGCTGTTTCGCGACGTCGCCCAGAAAGTGGGTGACCGCCCGGGTGGCTATACCCGGATTTTGAAGACCGGCACCCGTCTGGGCGACAGCGCTGATATGTGCCTGATCGAGCTGGTCGACTTCAATGAAAACATGCTGGCGGCCAAGGCGGATGCAAAAGCTGCCAAGACCCGCCGTTCAAGGCGTACGCCCAAGAAAAAGGCCGAAGTGGAAGCTGCACCAGCCGCCGCCGCCGCCGCCGCCACCACCACCGTAGCCGAGAGCAAGCCTGCCGCAACTCCGGCAGTCGAACCGATTGCTGAAGAGGCCGAAAGTCAGGAACCAGAGGCTGAAGAGCAGGCTTGAGCCATTGCTGCTGTCTTGATTTAACCAATTAGATAAGTTTCTGAAAAGCCCGGGGCAACAGTCCCGGGTTTTTTATATTTTCCTGTCAGATTAATAGGAGCCCCAATGGACCAGCGGACATTCATACGAAAACTTGAGCGGGAGAATGAACTTCTCCGGATATCGGCCCCTGCCGATCCGTTTTTGGAAATTACCGAAATAGCCGACCGCTTCTCGAAACAACCCGAAGGGGGGAAGGCCCTTCTTTTCGAGGATACCGGGACCGGCATACCGCTGCTGATCAACTCTTTGGGCTCAAAAAA
Source organism: Bacteroidales bacterium (assembly GCA_046485255.1). GTDB lineage: Bacteria > Bacteroidota > Bacteroidia > Bacteroidales > UBA12481 > UBA12481. Next base: position 2,719 of record JAWOHI010000153.1, on the reverse strand, counting down.
GCGAATTACGACCGCCTTTGGGGGGCGTAGCCCGGTCACCCTGGCAGGTGAGATCCATCAGCTGATCCTCTCCTTCACCGGTCAAGAGCCTGGTTGGACGGCGAAACTGAAAAAAATCCCGCTCCTTGGCAAGGCTGCCCGGTGGATGCCGCGGAGGAAAAGAGGACGTGGTAAGTGCCAGGCCGTGATCAACCGCAACCCCGACCTCCGCATCCTGCCCATCCTCACCTGCTGGCCACACGATGGGGGGCCCTTCATCACCCTGCCTCTTGTCCATACCCAGGACCCGGTGAGCGGCAATCCCAACCTCGGAATGTACCGGATGCAGGTATTGGACCCTCAGAGCACCGGGATGCACTGGCACATTCATAAGACCGGCGCACGGCACTACCGTGAGTACCAAAGACTTGGAAAGAAAATGCCGGTTGCCGTGGCGCTTGGGGGTGATCCCGTTTACACCTATTGCGCAACGGCACCGTTACCCGACGGTATTGACGAGTACTTGCTGGCGGGGTTTATCCGCAAGAGGCCGGTCGGACTGGTCAAATGCATCACTCAGGACCTTTGGGTACCCGAAGATGCCGACATCATCCTGGAAGGCTATGTTGATCCTGCCGAACCGCTCGTAATGGAAGGGCCTTTTGGAGACCACACCGGGTTCTACTCACTCGAGGATCTCTATCCGAAGTTCCACCTGACGGCCATCACCCACCGGAAAAACCCGGTTTATCCGGCCACCATCGTGGGTATTCCCCCACAGGAGGATGCCTGGATCGCCTGGGCAACCGAGCGTCTGTTCGAACCGCTGATCCGTTTTTCGATGCTGCCGGAGCTGGTTGGGTTCCATATACCGGTTGCCGGGGTTGCGCATAATATCGTCCTGGCCAGTATCAGGGCCGACTATCCGGGCCACGGACGAAAGGTGCTCCATACGCTTTGGGGAGCAGGCCAGATGATGTTCACCAAATTCACCGTGATTGCCGGAGAGGATGCACCCCTTACCAATTATTTTGACCTGGCCCGCCACGTATCAGCCCGGGTCGACCCGGCTCGGAACACCGAACGGGCTGCCGGGCCCCTCGATATCCTTGACCACTCCTGCCGGAAGCCTGCCTTCGGAGGCAAGCTCGGACTCGATGCCACCGGACCCGCCCTGTTTGGCAACTCCGCTGAAGAATCATCTGGTGGCCTGGAGGCTCTGGCCGCTTTTCGCTCCCATCATCCCGAAATCACCGCCATGAACCTTGGCTTGCTGAAAAAGGGTATTTCCGCTGGTTTGGTCGCCATCCGGAAAAGCCGGAAAGGGGCCGTCCGCGACCTGATCGACGACATCAGGCTAAACGATGCGTTTGGCCTGGTGCGATTCTGGTTTGTTTTTGATGAATGGGCCAACCTGGACTCACCGGATCTGCTTGCCTGGCTGGTTGGGAGCAACACGGATGCTGAATGCGATATCCTGATCCTCGGTCCGTCGACCGGCCGGTCTCACGGGGTGATGTATGTCGATGCCACCATCAAAACAAGGGAGTTCGATGATTTCGACCGTCCCTGGCCCAATCCGGTCACGATGGACCTCTCCACCATTCAGAAGGTGGATGCCCGGTGGCAGGAGTATGGCATTGGCAGGTTAATTCATTCCCCGTCATTGGCCTACCTGGGGATCAGGAGGCCCGGTGGGGCAGCTATTACTCAGTGAGCCAGGAGGAAGAACCCGGATTTGACCGCTTTCTGAAAGAATCCAGGCCACTGTCGAGGAACTCGATGAAGCCTTCCACGTTGAGATCGTAAGACCGTGTCGGCACCAACAACTGACCATCCGTGTCGAGCAGGACATATAGCGGTTGGGTGTTCTGGTTGAACCGTGAGATTTGGAAATCCTGGTACTTCTTGCCCAGCGTCTTCTTCACCTTGCCATCGTAAGTGGATGTTACCCAGTCTGATTCAGGCAGATGGATCTTCTTGTCATCGACGTACAGGGCTACGATGACGTAATCTTCACGGAGGCGCTTGAGGACGCGTGGATCCGACCACACCCTGGCCTCCATTTCCCGGCAGTTGACACAGCCGTGCCCGGTGAAGTCGATGAAGACCGGTTTATTCAGCTTTTTGGCGCAGTCCAGTCCCTGTTCGTAGTCGAAATACCCTTCCAGCCCCCAGGGGAGGTGCAGTTGGTCGGCATATTTTGGTTTCTCACACGGTGCATCCAGCCCGTTTTGGTAGGAGATGGTGGAGGCAGGCGTTCCCGAACACTCCCGGATCAGCCGGTGCAGGTCGAAGTCGTGACCGCTCATCGGGGGCAGGTAGCCGGAGAGAGCTTTCAGAGGCGCTCCGAACATTCCGGGGATCATATACACCACAAAGGAAAAGGTGATGATGGCCATTAACAGTCGCGGGACACCGATGTGTGTCAGGTCGCTGTCGTGCTTGAACTTGATTTTTCCGAGCAGGTAAATGCCCATCAGCGCAAAGATCACGATCCAGAAGGCCAGGAACACTTCGCGGTCCAGCAAACCCCAGTGGTAGGTCTGGTCGGCAATGCTGAGGAATTTAAGCCCGAGCGCCAGCTCGAGGAATCCCAGCACCACCTTGACCGAGTTGAGCCATCCGCCTGATTTCGGCAGGGATTTGAGCCAGGATGGAAAGATTGCAAAGAGGGTGAAAGGCAGGGCAAAAGCCAGGGAGAAGCCGAGCATTCCAATGATTGGTTCCAGGACGGCTC
>JAWOHI010000102.1:0-5967 GCA_046485255.1 Bacteroidales bacterium | reverse complement strand
GGCGCTGTCAGGGTATAACCCCTCTTGGGATCGGAAGCCCCGTATACAATCCGCCCCACCTGGGTCCAGAAAGCCGCGCCAGCACACATCACGCAAGGCTCCAGCGTCACATACAGGGTGCAGTCGTCCAGATATTTGCTTCCCAGTCCATTGGAAGCAGCCGTGAAGGCCTGCATCTCAGCGTGGGCCGTCACGTCAAGGAGCGTTTCGGTCAGGTTGTGCGCCCGGGCGATGATGCGCCCTCCAGCCACCACCACCGCACCAACCGGCACCTCGTCACGTTCCAGTGCCTTTTTCGCCTCCGCCAGCGCCTGCCGCATCCAATACTCGTCATTCATGATGCGAAAATAGAAAAAAAGGTGCCAGGTATCGGGTATCAGGCATGAACAACCCGAAACCCGAAACCCGAAACCCGAAACCCGAAACCCGAAACCCGAAACCTGAAACCTGAAACCCGAAACCTTTTTTCCTACCTTTGCGCCGTTCTAAAAGATCGAAGGAATGTACCGGACACACACCTGCGGAGAGCTGCGGCTCAGCGATTGCGAAAAAAAGATCACCCTGGCCGGATGGGTCCAGAAAACGCGTGATTTGGGGGGGATGACGTTTGTCGACCTACGCGACCGGTATGGGGTCACCCAGCTGGTTTTCAATATGGAGACCAACCCCGGGCTCTGTCACCAGGCACGCGGTCTCGGCCGTGAGTTCGTTGTCAGGGCCTCCGGCGTGGTGGCCGAGCGGAGCAACAAGAACCCCAACCTGCCCACCGGTGACATCGAAATCCTGGCCGAGCGGCTTGAGGTGCTCAACCCGGCCGAATTGCCGCCATTCACCATTGAGGAGAACAGCGACGGCGGAGACGAGATCAGGATGAAGTACCGTTATCTCGACCTTCGGCGCCCGCCGCTCCAAAGGAATATCGCCTTGCGCCACCGGATGGCCCAGGAAGTTCGCAAATATTTGGATTCCAAGGGATTTCTTGAGATCGAGACTCCCGTGATGATCAAGTCGACCCCTGAAGGGGCCCGCGATTTCGTGGTCCCCAGCCGGATGAACCCGGGTCAGTTTTACGCCCTGCCCCAATCCCCGCAGATGTTCAAGCAGCTGCTGATGGTATCGGGGTACGACCGGTATATGCAGATTGTCAAGTGCTTCCGCGACGAGGACCTCAGGGCCGACCGCCAGCCCGAATTTACACAGATCGACTGTGAAATGGCTTTCGTTGAGCAGGATGATGTCCTCAACCTGTTCGAGGGAATGGCCAAACACCTGTTCAGGGAGGTGCTCGGGTACGAATTCGTTGAACCGTTTGTCAAGATGCCGTTTGAGCAGGCAATGAGCGAATACGGAAGCGACAAGCCCGACCTGCGGTTCGGAATGAAGATCGTTTCCCTTAAAAGGAATCTGGCTGATAAAGGGCCCATACCATCGGACACCGGGTTCCCCGTGTTCGACGAGGCCGGGTTTGTAGGTGCCATCGTGGCCGAAAATTGCGCGGGATACACCCGCAAGCAGCTGGACGATCTTACCGAATTCGTCAGGAAACCACAGATTGGTGCCAAAGGGCTGGTGTACGTCAGGCTCCAGGAGGATGGCACGATCAAGTCTTCGGTCGATAAGTTTTTCAATGCAACCGCACTGCAGGGATGGGCGGAGGTTGCCGGCGCCAAGCCTGGCGACCTCCTGCTGATCCTGGCCGGGGAGCAAGCCCGGACCCTCAAGGCCCTGGGTGAATTGCGGCTGGAGATGGGACGGCAATTGAACCTCCTCGACAAGAACCGGTTCGTTCCCCTCTGGGTGGTCGACTTCCCGCTGGTTGAATGGGATGAGGAGACCAGGCGCTTTTACGCGATGCACCACCCTTTCACCTCACCCAAGCCCTCCGACATACACCTGCTGGATAGCGACCCTGGCAAGGTACGCGCTAATGCCTACGACTTGGTAATCAACGGAGTGGAGATCGGCGGCGGGTCAATCAGGATACACGACTCCCGGCTCCAGGCGAAAATGTTTGAGGTGCTTGGCTTTACCCCTGAACAGGCCGAGTACCGGTTCGGATTCCTGATGAACGCCTTCCGCTACGGCGCCCCGCCCCACGGGGGTATCGCCTTCGGATTCGACCGCTGGGTCTCCCTGTTCGCCGGCCTCTCTTCCATCCGCGACGTCATCGCCTTCCCGAAAAACAATATGGGGCGCGATGTGATGCAGGACAGCCCATCCGAGATCGATGAAATGCAGCTGAAGGAGCTGAATATCAGGTTAGGGAACCGGGACTAGGGGCGTGCGGGCTTAGGAGGAGAGGAGGGGATGGAGTTCCTGTTCCGTGGCAGTACAGTTAACCCGGCTTCTGCCAACTTCTTCCAAAAGAGTGAAATTCAACTGATTATCGATATTCTTTTTATCTGATCTCATCCAGGGGATCAGTTGGCCGGGATTCAATAGATCCTTCGGCACGGGGCCATAGATTTCGGTGACCGTGTCGGTGATCTCCCGGATGGAACGCTCCGTCAGGCCCAGTTTCAGTCCCGACAGCCGGGCTTCGTAGATCATCCCCCAGGCCACGGCAAATCCGTGCGGAACAGGTTGACCCCGGCGCAAGGCCTCACTCTCGAAGGCGTGCCCTATGGTATGCCCAAAATTCAATGCCTTCCGGGGCCCCGCCTCCTGAAGGTCGAGGTCAACGATCCCTTTCTTGACCAGCACCGAGTGCCAGACCAACTCTTCCATTAGCTCCTCGGCAAACGCACCTGGCTGGTGATACCTGAGCTTTTCCCACAATGTCCTGTCGGCTATGAGGCCGGCCTTCAGCATCTCCGCGTATCCCGACAACAGCTCCCGGCTATCGAGCGTCCGGAGAAAAGGCAGGTGAATGAGTACGTGAAGCGGTTCCCTGATCACCCCCACCTCATTCTTGAGCCCGCGGAAATTGATGCCGCTCTTGCCACCCACGCTGGCATCCACCATTGCCAGGAGGCTGGTGGGGATATTGATGAACTCAACGCCCCGCTTGATCGTCGAGGCGACGAATCCGCCCAGGTCGGTAAGCATTCCCCCACCCACATTGATAACCAGCGATCCGCGGTCGAGGCCCCGCTTCCCGAGCAGTTCCCAGGCCCTGACCACCTGCCCGATGCCCTTGTTAGGCTCGCCGGCACGAAGGATGATGAACCGGGTTTCATCGAGGGGTCGAAAACCCCGGAGGAGCGGCCAGCAATATTGAAAAGTGTTCTTTTCAAAAATCAGGAAGATCTTTCCCTCCGGCCAGCGACCGGTCATCCTGGTCAGATCGTCACGAATATGGCGGGTCAGGCTGACCCCCGGGATTTGGTGCAATGACTCCATCAGGAACTATAAAGCCGATAAAGGTAAACAAATAATCCGCTACCTTTGGATTCAAAACAACTGGTTATGATCCGATTTGACGATCTTGAAACGGCCTTCCGCTACAAGACTGACAGGGAGTTGCGCTTTGCCTACTGGCTCTTCCGGATGGTCGGCAGTCCCGGCCTGGTGCGATTGGGAAAACGGTTGACCAACCTGGCCATCCGCCTCCGGCTGCCGATCTCCTGGCTCATCAAGCCGACCATTTATCGCCATTTCTGTGGCGGGGAGACGATCGCCGAATGTATGAAGGTGGCCCGGACTATGGAGCAGTATGGAGTCCACTGCATCCTCGACTATTCGGTCGAGGGGAAGGATACGCCGGAAGATATCCAGGCGGCCCTGGAGGAGACCCTTCGGACCATCCACAATGCGGGCACGAACCGGAATATCCCGTTCACCGTTTTCAAGCCGACCGCCTTCACCCTGGAGCACATCCTGGAAAAGGGGAGCCTTGGCGAACTCTCTGCACCCGGGGAAATTGAGGAGGCCGGCCTGTTCCGTAAACGGGTGGAAATCCTCTGCCAGGCGGCCTTTGATGAGGATGTTCCGATAATGGTAGATGCTGAAGACGTGCGTTTTCAGGCTATGATCGATGAGGTGGTGACGGATATGATGGAGAAATTCAACCGCGAAAAGGCGATCGTCTTTAACACCCTCCAGATGTACCGGACCGACCGGCTCGAATTTCTCAGCGAATCCTGCAAAAAAGCGGTAGCCGGTGATTATTATTTGGGCATCAAGTTCGTCAGGGGCGCTTATATGGAACGGGAGCGTGCCCGGGCTGCCCGCCTGGGCTACCCCGATCCCATCAACCCCGACAAGCCGGCCACTGACCGCATGTATGACGACGGGCTGCGGTTTGCGATGGACCATATCGACCGGATCACCGTGTTCAATGGAACCCATAATGAGGAGTCCAACCGGCTGCTGACCGAACTGCTTGAATCAAAAGGACTTGAAAGAAACGATCCCCGCGTCTGGTTCTCCCAGCTTTTTGGAATGTCCGACCATATCAGCTTCAACCTGGGAGCCGCCGGATACAATGTTGCAAAATACCTGCCTTACGGGCCGGTCCGAAACGTGCTGCCCTACCTCATCCGCCGCGCCGAAGAGAACACCTCGATAGCCGGACAGAGCAGCCGCGAACTCGAAATGGCGCAAAAAGAGTTCCGCAGAAGGAAGGGGAAGAAATGAAATGGTATCAGGTATCAGGTATCAGGCGGCAGGTATCAGGTGTCAGGTATCAGGTGTCAGGTATGAGGTATGAGGTATGAGGTAAAAATCGTGATATGGAAATCAACAACGAACGTCAAACTTACTGGGCCAAGCTCTTTCTGATCAACATTCCGGTGATCGGACTGTTGGTGAGCGGAATACTCGCGGTGTTCCTGCTGATTCACACCTGGGTGCCTGTATTCATTTCGGGCGGTCTGGTGGTGATCGGATCGCTGGCTGTCTGGATCTTCCGGATGCAGTACGTGAAAATCAAGATCGAAGGGGATACCATCCTGGTCCTCTTTTATACCCTCGGCATCCTGGCTGGCAACTACCGGAGGATCGAAATCGCTAAATCCGCCTTTGCCGGAAGCAAGATGACCAGCTCCGCCGGCGGGACCCGGAAAGAGCTGGTCATACAGGAATGGGTTGAAGGTAAAAAGGCCGTCTACCCCCCGGTTTCGGTCATCCTGTTCTCGAAACAGGACCTCAACCGGATCCGCGAGCTGCTGGAATCAGTTTGACGGCACCAGTTCATAGAAATGAACCGGCTTGTACTTCATGAACCATAGCCAGACAGGCCAGAAAAAGAGGCCACCGACCACGGCACCTGCATCCACCTCCTCGTTGCGGACCATCACCGTCTGGAAAGGCATATATCCCTCCTTTTCCAGCCGGATGTAGGTCGAGCTGCCAATGATCTTGGTATCCGAATAGGTGAAGGGAGTAACCCCGACAGGCTGCTCGTCAATGTACACCTTGGCTCCCTCCGGCGAGGAGTTGATGACGGTAACACTGGCACATCCGAAGGCCAGAACCAGGATCCCGACAGTGAGAATCCCCGTTAACACTTTGGTAATCTTACGTTTCATAATCCTTTTTTTGAGTTTTTCAGTTTGGGCCAAAAAGCCGATTCGATCACAAAGTTAGCCTAAGCAAATCGCATTCCAATCCGCGTCGATACCAAAAAAAATGTGATTATCTGGAATCGTTCTAAATAGCGCACCGTTAGTTGCCCGTGACAAATTATTACCTAATTTTCGACAACTTTAATCAAACTAGTTAATCCAATGAAAAAGCTTCTACTCTTTGCCACCACGCTGCTTCTTTCGGCCGGCCTCAGTTTTGCCGGTACCGATGGAATTTTCAGCTACGACGCCGCTGCCATTCAGACCCAGATGGCACAGCTGAACGAACTGGAGGGTTTTCTGGCTGAAAACCCCGGCACCTCGCTGACGGACCTTATCTCCAGCGGCAACAGCCTTGCCACACTGGTGAGCGGACCAAACAGCATCACGGGATTTAACATCCTGAACGAAAAGGTCCTCGGAATACCCGGATTCATCTGGGGATGCGTCTTCAGCTGGG
>JAWOHI010000355.1:0-9740 GCA_046485255.1 Bacteroidales bacterium | reverse complement strand
GCGATGGTAGCCAGGCCAGAAGCGAGCGCCCCGAAGGCGAAGGCGTGGCGGCGGTTGCGCAGCACGGTGGCGGCGAGCCAAAGCAGCATTGCCCCAATCCATAACAACAGGACCATCGCGTAGAAGCGGGATTCCGTGAGGCCGTAGCTGGTGTGGTAGAGGCGCAGCCGCTGAAGGGCTGAGGCCGTGATCGCCAGCACCAGGCCAATCTGCACGCCGGCGAGAATGCGGAATACGAAGGCATCCCGCGGGATGCGGCGGTGAAGCAGCCAGTCCGCGGAGAGCAACACGGGCACGACGAGCACCACCGCGAAGACGAGTTCAAAGAAGCCCTGACGGGCGTAGTCCGCATACGTGAGGCCGGGTGTCACCTGCACCAGTGTGTCGCCTCCAAACAAGTAACGGAATTGCACAAGGACGAAAAGCAGGAAGAGGAGGTCAAGCACCACCAGCGCTGTGGCGACCTCGGTGATGCCGAGCATGGGCCGTTTTGGAGAGAAGCCGAAGAGCGTACCCTCCCGCGGAGAAACCGAAAGGGGAGGGATATCCGTGCCTGCCAGAAAGCCGCGCAGGTAGCCGGTGGAGATCCAGGTGAGGATGGCGAATAGCAATCCGTGTGTGGCAATCCACTCAAAATCGAAGCGAAGCACATTTGCCACGAGTTCCGAGAACACCGCGTCCGCGGACATGAATAGCGCACCGAACAGGAACACAAGCGGTGCCGCGATAAGCAGACCTCGTGCAATGGCCATTGCGGTGCGCCATCCCGCTGCGCGGCTTGAGTGGGTGCGGGAGGGCGAGCGCACCCCATCGGCGAGCGCAATTGCCGCGGCCGTCCACGCGTGAAACGCGCCCAGGGCCAGCGCCCCTGCGTATCGCAGAACGCCCGAGGAACGCACCCACCTTGCGCTGAGGCGATGTGCCGCAAGCGCGAAGAGCAGCGTTGGTGATAAAAGGGAAGTTCTCCTTAACTTCAACATGGCGAAAAAGAAACACGACCAGCTTATAAAGGAGCTGGAGGATATTTGCGATATCCCCATCTGACAGGTCAGGCATCCCATTTTCTTCTGAACATTCTTTGGCTTACGGCGTTATAGACCAAAACGCAGCCTTTATGAAGTTCGGTAAACAGTTGTTTTTCATTGCAATGGCCTTGTGGTCCGCTACCCCCCTCTTTGCACAAAGACAGGGGAGCCTGAAGGGATTGGTCAAGGATGGCAGTTCCGGGGAACCCGTTCCGTTTGCCACCGTCTCGCTGATGCAGGACGGTCAATCGGTTCCATTGGGTGCAGTATCGGATCAAAATGGTGATTTTCTGATTGATAAGCTGCCTTATGGTACTTATGGCGTCATCGTATCCTTTATCGGGTACCTTTCGGACACCGTGCCTGATATTGAGCTGAGCAGGGAGAAGCCGTTGGTCGACCTCGGTCCCCGCTCCATTTACCCCTCGCCAATCGGCATTGGGGAGGTGGAGGTGAGGGCCCTGGCCAGTACCGTAACCACCGGGATCGACAGGAAAACCTACCGGGCAACGGATTTCGAAACGGCCAGGGGAGGCAGTGCCACGGATGTGCTGAACAAGCTGCCTTCGGTTTCGGTTTCCCCCGACGGGGAGGTGTCGGTGCGAGGGACGGCTGATTTTATGGTGTACCTGAATGGAAAGCCCACCCGTATCGATCCATCGACCCTCCTCGGGCAGATCCCTGCAGCCCAGATCGAGACGATCGACGTTATCACGGTACCGACTGCGCGGTATGACGCACAGGGGAAGGGCGGGATCATCAACATCAACACCAGGACCAGCGCGCTCGACGGGTTATCCGTGCAGGTGAGCGGGATGGTGGGTGGAGCGCCCTGGGCGGACAAAACGGATAATTACAGCGGCTACCGGTTGACAGACAACCGTTACGGCGGTGGAATCAACCTTTTGTATGGGAAGGAGAAGCTGAGCCTCTTCGGCGGTGCCAGTTACAACTACAAGAATGTCAACAGCAGCCGTGACGGCCAGGCTCGCATCCTGAACCAGGAGGATGGCTCCTACAAGCATATGGTGGCGGCTGGCCAGAAGCCGGAATGGTACGAAAATTTCACTGCCAATGCCGGATTGGACTACCGGATGACGGATGCCACCCAGTTCTCGGCATCCTACTATCACGGGACGCGCACCGACGGGCGCTCGGCATTTTATCTCTATAATAATTTCTATGCCGATCGCGACAAGAACCCGATCGAAGGGATACCGGTCAATGAGGAGTGGATCTTCAATCCCAACACCGATATCCGTTATGGGAGCTTTCACACCGCAAGTGCCGACATTACCCACCGTTTCACGGAAAAATCCGTTCTTTCAGCATCCCTGCTTTATGAGCATTCAACCTTGAGCCGGGATATCGAGAATCCGGATTACATGTTTGACAAGGATCAGGATCAGGTGAAGGATTTGAAGTCCTATTTCAGGCAGCTGGATGAAACCCCACTGGATGGGTATCTCTTCAGCCTGAATTACGCCCGGGAATTTGCTAACGGGCACTCCCTGAACCTGGGGTTGCAGCCTCAATTCTTCACGATCAGCGGGCTCTTCACCTACGACACCCTGGATTTGGCCAGCGACCAGATGCAGAGCCACGCGGGTCTGGAGAACGGGCTCGACCTGACCAGGGGGATTTATGCGGGTTATGCTGATTATAAGGGGTCCTGGGGCAGGCTGAGTTATGTTGCCGGGCTCCGCCTGGAATATACGGACCAGGAGATGGAGATCGGAAACCCTGACTTCTTCACCATTTTCGACCGTCCCACCGAATCCCGATATGAACTGCGGCAACTCGACTGGTTCCCGTCGCTTCACGCGGGCTACGAAATCGGGAAGGGCAGTCAGCTCACCTTCGCAGCCAGCCGCAGGATCAGCAGGCCTCCTATCAAGAACATGGCCCCCTTCCTTTACCGCAGGCATTATGAGGTTTATGAGGTGGGCGATCCTGCGCTAAAACCGGAATACATCACCAATATAGAGCTGGGATTCGAGAAAAAGGCCGGCAACCAGAAATTCGGCCTGACCGGCTTCTATCGCGCGGTGGATAACGCGATTTTCCGGGTCAATACGGTTTATGAGGAAGAGATGGTCCTGGTAAGGAGTTTCACCAATGCCGGCAATTCCAGGGCCCTGGGAGCCGAGCTCAATGCCAACCTGGTAGCAGGCCAATTCGCCCGGTTCTTCATCGGCGGATCGGTTTATAATTATCATATCCGGGGAGATATATTTGGATATCAGGAGGATAACACCAGTATTAACTGGACTCTGAAAGCCAATACCACCCTGATGCTGACCCGGGAGTTGAAGTTCACGGCCGACTTTGACCTGCGTTCGGCTACCGTAACCGCCCAGGGCAGGGATAAGATGTTTTACATTGCCAACCTGGCCCTAAATTACGCGCCCCGAAAGAGTGAGAACCTCAGCTTTTCTTTCCGGATGCTCGACATTCTGGGTTCCAACAGCAGCGGGATGGCCACCAGGGTATTCGACCCCCAGGGGGTCCAGATCTTTTATCAGGATAATACGTTTTACCGTAACGGACCTGTTGCCGAGCTTGGGTTGATCTATTCGCTGAATAAATACGGCAACGGCCGTAAGAAAGCTGAGAGCTCCTTCGGTAAGGCCGAGTTTTGATGATTATCCTCATCGCCATCGTTACGCTCCTTGGAGCGGGCCTGACGCTTTTTAGCGGATTCGGCCTCGGAACGCTCCTAATGCCTGCTTTTGCCATCTTTTTCCCGGTTGATCTGGCCATTGCGATGACCGCCATCGTCCATTTCGCCAACAACCTGATCAAGATGGGGTTCTTCTACAGGCACATCAACTGGCGGATCGCCGTGCGCTTCGGCCTGCCGTCGATCGTGGCCGCCTTTTTCGGCGCCTGGCTCCTCACCCGTCTCACCGGGATGGAAGCCCTCTTTTCCTACCAGGCTTTCGGCCGGACCCTCTCCGTGATGCCCGTCAAGGTGACCGTGGCTCTGCTGCTGATCATCTTTGCCCTGATTGAGCTGATTCCCAGGCTTTCCAAAATCCATTTCGATCAAAAGTTCATGCCGGTTGGCGGTCTGTTGAGCGGTTTTTTCGGAGGCCTCTCAGGTAACCAGGGGGCCCTGCGCTCCGCTTTCCTGATCCGTGCCGGCCTGACCAAGGAGGCATTCATCGCCACGGGCATCGTCATCGCCTGCCTGATCGACATCACCAGGCTTTCGATCTATTCGGGAAGCACCTTCAGCCAGATCGACCGTCCACGGATCCTGCTGCTGGTGATCGCCATCGCTTCAGCCTTCACCGGCGTGGTCATCGGCAACCGGCTCCTCAAGAAGATCACGATCAAGGCCCTCCAGGCCATCGTGGCCGTAATGCTCCTGATCTTCTCGGTCCTGATGGGATCAGGCGTATTGTGATCCAGCCTATTTTCTGTACTTGATCGAGCACCCGACGGCGACGGTCTGCTCGGTGGCCGGCTTTGTCCCGCTTTTCAGCGCCGCGATGGCCTCTTCGACCCACGCTTGCTTGACGGCCGAGGGGTTCCGCTGGTTGTCGTCAATGGCACCGACATAAGCCACCCGGAAATGGTCCTTCTTCTTTGTCAGCAGATAGACGTGCGGGGTCTTGGTGGCCCCGTATGCCATGGCCACCTCCTGGGTATCGTCGTACAGGTATGGAAAGGTGAATCCTTTCTCTTTAGCACGATCGATCATCTTATCATATGAATCGCCGGGAGCCTGGACAGGATCGTTGGAGTTGATCGCGATAACCGGGTAGCCCTTGGAGGCGAATTTCTTGTCCAGGCCGATGATCCGGTCTTCGTAGGCTACCACCACGGGGCAAGTATTGCACGAAAAGACCAGGATCACCCCGTCGTGTTTCAGGTAGTCGTCGAGGGAGATCGTTTTTCCATCGATATTCTTCAGTTTAAACCCGGCGGCCTTGTCGCCCGGTTTCAGTCCGGCCACGGCGGCCACGCTGATGCTCACCGCCAGCAGGGTTAACAGGATCTGCTTCATCGTATTACTTGTTTACTTGATTTATAGCTTTAATGAGTTCTTCTTTCGACAGGGGCTTTTCATAGAAGCGCCTCTTGTTCTTCTTGTAGATCAGGGTGGCCGGAATGGCCCCGCTCCAGGTCTGGTACACCTTCGGCATCCACAGGTTGTAGTTGGATTCGTCGAGCAGGTACACGGGGACCCCGATAATCCTTCTCTGTACGAAGGGGATCACTTTCGTTTGCAGGTCGGCCGGGTTGTCCAGGCTGATGAGGATCATCCGGAGCTTCTGGCCCTTCATCTCCTGTTCAACTTCCAGGAAATGAGGAATCTCCTTGATGCACGGTGCGCACCAGGTAGCCCAGAAATTGATCACGTAGGTGGTATCGTTCCGGTTATGGAGCATTTTTTCGAGATCCCCGAAGCGGATCACGGAAATGGTGGCCGACTGTGGGATAGCAGAAGAGGGGAGCAGTATGACCGCTCCCGTCAACAATAACCACCTTCTTATCTTGATCAGCCTGTTCATATCCTGATACGTACTTATTTACATACGTATCAGGACCTATTTTGTTCAGATCTTTCTGCCGCGTGCTTACGGTTTTCTGTTCAGCCCCTTGGCAGTCCGGTCCTCGGGTTTTGGGACCGGGGTGATTTTGGGCGGGGCGTCTTTGACCAGCTTCATCACCTCCTCCACCACTTTTTCGATTTGCGGATCGCGTCCCTGGACCAGCAGGTTTGGGTCGTCCCATACCGGGAAATCCGGTGTAACGCCGTACCCTTCCCAGAACCAGTGGCCGTCATTGTCATAGAGCCTGCCGTCGGGCACCGTGATGCTTCCGCCGTCGACAAGGCTGTGGCCGGTGGCGGGCCCGACCAGGATGCCCAGGGTCCGTTCCCCAACGATCGGCCCGGCCTTCAGCTCCTGGAAAGCCCAGGGAAGCCCGTCACCGCCCGACCCGGCCCAGCCATTGATCAGCATACCCTTGGGCCCATTGTTGGTTTTAACGGGCTGGGTGGTGGGCTGTCCCTGCCGCCAGTGGATGTTGTAAACCACCGGCCTCGTGAGCAGTTCCAGGAAGCGGTCAGCCAATTGGCCACCCCCGTTGAACCGCTCGTCGATGATGAACCCGTCCTTTTCGAGCTGTCCGTAATACATCTTCACCAGTTCTTGCTGGCCTTGGGCGGAGGTATTCGACATATAGATATACCCGAGCCTCCCGCCTGAGAGCTTTTCTACCATTTTTCGATTATTCTCGATCCATTCCAAATAGCGCAGATTGGACTCTTCGCCCTGCGTAAGGCATTTGACCACCACCTGCTCGCTGTCCTCCGGCTTGCCAGTCCTGCTGATGGTCAGGGCAACCGTTCTGCCCGCCAGGCCTTCGAAAGCGGCGTAAGGATCTGTTTTTGGATCCAGGGGCACTCCATTGACGGCCAGGATGTAATCTCCTGCGCCTGCCTTGACACCGGACTGGTCGAACGGTGACCGGGTGTCGGTATCCCAGCTGGCGGGCTTAACAATCCGCTTGATCCGATAGCGTCCGCCTGCAAGTTCCCAATCGATTCCAAGGAACCCGGATTGAAGCGACCGGACAGTCTCCACGTCTCCCCCAGAGTTGTATGTGTGGCCGGCAGCGAGCTCGGCGAGCATTTGCGATTGGATCGTGTTCACATCCCAACGCGTCCGCGCATGGTCGATCAGTGCACCGTAGCGTTTGTGCATCCCGTCCCAGTCGACCCCCTGCATTTTCGGGTCGTAGAAGAAATCCCGGTACCGCCTCCAGGTATCATTGAAAATCTGCCTCCATTCCTCCCTTGGAACGAGCTCCATCACCAGGTCGCCGGTGGGGATGGGTTTGTCGATCTTCTGCCCCGCTTCCGGCTTGATGATCCCGTACTTGCCCTGCGTCATCACCAGAAGGGACTTGCCGTCGATGGTCGGGATGGCCCTGCTGATATCGGACATCACCGTTTTTTCCTCCCTTTGATTCAGGTCATAAACCATCAGGGTGGGTGTTGATTCCCCGGAGCCCGAATTGGGTGAGCGCAGGTAGACCAGTTTGCCCTCATAAGCTGCTATCCCCCTTATATTTCCTGCTTTAGGCGGGAGGATGACAAGCCGGGATTCGAGGTTTTCCCATTCGATACGGACCACGACCTTGGAGGTATCCTTCGGGGTTTTCTGCTCCTCCTGCTCGTCGTTTTTTGCGGATAGCAGGGACGTTGCTTCGCCTGTCAGACTCAGGGCCGCGATCTGGGTGGAGTTGGGATAGACCCAGGTTCCATCGTCCAAATCGGAATAGAGTGCCGAGAAGTTCCTGTTGGTCAGGTAGAAGAGATATTTGCCGTCGGTGCTGAACACCGGGTTGCTGTCGTTGAAAAATCCGCTGGTGGCCTGGCGGCTTTTCCCTTCGTCCAGGCTGAACAGGAAAATGGCCCCGTTGGCATTGGGGGTTGACTGCACGTAAGCGAGCCATTTGGAGTCGGGCGACCAGTTGAGGGTGTACCCCTGTGCGCCCCCGTGCCCGATTGCATAAAAGGTGTGTCCTGCCATCCTCGATTTGCCACTTTCCGCATCCAGTACCAGGATGGAGCTGGATTCGTCGATAAAGGCGATGTGCTTGCCGTCGGGCGACCAGTTGAGGGTGTAGCCATACCCTTTCCCCCTTTTGGTCAACTGTTTGGACTCAGCGCTCCCCGTGGCCGGCTGGAGCCAGATCTCCCATTCGCCGCTCCGATTGCTCCAAAAAGCGATCTGCTTGCCGTCGGGCGACCAGGCCGGGTCGCGGTCCCAGGACCCGGCCGACCGGGTGAGGTTGACCACATACCCCTCGGTCACCGGCACGTTGAATAGCTCTCCGCGGGCTTCAAAAACGATTCGCCGGGAGCCTGGAGCGGCGGTCATTGCCCGGATCTGCTGGCCGACATTCTGCTTCCTCGGCAGTTCGAGCGACAGGTCGGATACAATAGTGACCTCAACCGGGGCGTACTTCTGGGTGGCCAGATCCATCAGGTAAAGGACGCCGCCGGCCTCAAATACCAGCTCGCTCTTACCGGCTGCCATATGGGTGATGTCGAAGTCCTTCATCCGTGTCACCTGCGTGGTTTGGCGGGTCCGGGTATCATAAACCCAGATATTGAGACGCATATTCTCGTCCCGGTCCGATAGGAAGTAGATCTTGTCGCCCACCCAGGCAGGTTTGCCGTCCGTGGCTTCGTTTTGCGTGATGTTCTCTGCCTGGTCGGTTTTCAGGTCGTAGATGATGACCTCCGAGGCCATTCCACCCCGGTACCGTTTAAATGGGTAGTTCTCCGTGATCCGGGTGATGTAGGCGAGCCGGTTTCCATCCGGCGAAAAACTCGCCAGCACACCGTAGGGCACCTTGAGTTTCTCCGGGAATCCGCCACCCGATCCCACCAGATACAATTGCGGGATCCGGCCCGGACCACTCTCCCTGGATGAGGAGAAAAGGATCCGCTTCCCGTCGGGGTGCCAGTCAATGACCTGGTCGCCGAATGAGTTGTAGGTCAAGCGGGTAGGCAATCCACCTTCCACCGGGATCATATAAACGTCGGCATTGCCGCCGTAAACAGCCGTGTAGGCAATCATCCGGCCATCGGGAGAAAAGCGGGGCATCGATTCTTCACCGGGCGACCGGGTGAGCTGCACAGCGGTACCGCCGGCTTTCGGCACGACCCAGATGTCGCCACCATAAACAAAAACAATCTTGGGCAACTGGGGAGAATCTGCGACGGCTGGCCGGAGAAGTGAGGTATTCAACTCGGCTCGCCTGTGCAGCTTCGACGGGGCCGGCCGACGCCATCAACGGGCCGACCACGCATACCGTATCGCGTATTTGGATTTATACTTCACGACCGTTAGCGAATTGACGGATTCATGTCACTTGGCGTTCTTCACGATCGAATGGCTTGGCCCCCTGAAGAAGAGCTGCTTGCTCCCAAGGGGATCGGACCGCGCATTTTGACCGATTTGGCGCGAGAGAAGATCGAAAAAGCGATTCAGCGAGAGTTGGGCGAAGAACTGCACGTCCGCGTTGGGCTCTTGACAAAGAACCCAGAGTCCGCCAACACCGAAGCCCCTATTGCCGTTGTCTGCGTGTTTCCGCGAACGGTGTCCGAACGCGTCTTCACGCTTGTACACAGCTTGGCATGGAACTTTGCCCGTAGCCCGCTGTTGATTACGGTCGAACCGCGGCAGGTGCGGGTCTGGACGTGTTGCGAGCCGCCGGACGACGGATCGGGAAACTTGTTCGCGCTGCCCGGAGAGATTGACGAAGCAAGGCTTGATCTGACGGCCACGTTGACCGCATCGGAGCGGGCGGCTCATGCATTGCACTGGTTGCGACTGGCAACCGGTGATTTCTACCGTCAGTTTCCCGATCGTTTCCGACGCGACGGCCGAGCGGATCGAGTTTTGCTGGAAGAATTGACTGCCGTTCGCAAGCGTCTTCAACGACAAAGACTGGCGGACGACATCCTTCACGATCTGTTGGCCCGAATCGTCTTCGCCCAGTTTCTGTTCGACCGAAAGGATGCGGACGGCACTGCTGCTTTGAATCCTTCGCTGTTGAGCAGACTCCGTGACCAAGGCGAGCTTCAAGGCGAGCATTCAGGACTTGCAACCATCCTGGCCGATTACGATGAAGCGTACCGGTTCTTCCGGTGGCTGAACGGAAAATTCAACGGCGACTTATTTC
>JAWOHI010000349.1:0-5900 GCA_046485255.1 Bacteroidales bacterium | reverse complement strand
GCCCTTTTCGCCACGATCAAACCGGCATCCTGAAGCTTCCTTCCCAAAGGGTCTTTGGCAGCAACTTCATTCAAATCGTTCTGCAGGCCCAATACGAACAGCACCTGCAGAAAACTGCCGATGGCCACGGTGGGGCTTCCCGATTCAATGTTATAAAGAGTTTTTCTACTGATGCCGGCCCGCTCTGCCACCTGTTCCGCACTAAATTTCCTTCTCAGTCGGGCCAATTGAATGTTTTCTCCAAGAACCTTTAGGATTCTCAGGTTCTGAGGCATGATGACTTGTTCAACTTTCATCTAATGTGTCATTAAGGACTCAAAGATAATCATTATTGTCCAATTTATAACACATTACCCGGTTTCAGTTGGTTCGTTTCTCGAAATTCTCTTTCTTTCTCATCCGTACTCTGCGCACAATCAAAGCGATCAGGATAATGACCACCACGGCGGTAATCAGACCATACGCGCTCAGGATGATTTTCATCAGTGAGCCCATGTCAGATCAGCTTAACAGCCGTGCCATAGGCCAGGATTTCGGCTGCCCCATTCATCACCTGGGCGCTTTCCAGCCTGATGTTGATGATGGCATCAGCGCCGAGCCGGCGGCCATCCTCGATCATCCTTTGCATCGCCTGCTCCCTGGATTGGGCCTGGAGTTGGGTGTACTCTTCGATCTCGCCGCCCACAATGTTCTTGAGGCCGGCAAAAATGTCTTTGCCGATATTCCTGGCCCGTACGGTACTGCCTCGTGCAATGCCTAGAATTTCAGCAACTTCCCTTTGCGGGATCCGTTCGGTTGTTGTCAGTATCATAATAAAAAAAATTAGGTGTTGGCTAAACCGGAAAACCACCAAATGTAATCAGCAATTGATGAGTTTTCAATATCAGCCAACACCTAAATTCCCAATTATTGGAAGCTCAATCAAAACCCTTGGCCTATTCCAGGTCGAACCGGTCGAGGTTCATTACCTTGTTCCAGGCGGCCACGAAGTCGTTGACGAATTTGTCCTGCGCATCGGCGCTGCCATAGACCTCGGCCAGGGCCCTCAGTTCGGAATGCGAGCTGAAGATCAGGTCGGCGCGGGTGGCGGTCCAGCGGGGCTCGTGGCTCTTGCGGTCGTGACCGATGAAGGTTTCGTGTTCCCCGTCGGCCGGTCTCCAGACTGTACTGATGTCCAATAGGTTGACAAAGAAGTCGTTGGTCAGGAGTCCGGGGCGGTTGGTGAAGACCCCGTGCCGGGAGTGGTCGAAATTGGTGTTGAGCACGCGCATTCCGCCGACCAGCACGGTCATTTCCGGTGCGGTCAGGGTGAGGAGCTGGGCCTTGTCGACGAGCAGCTCTTCGGTTGATACCTTGAACTTCTTCTTCAGATAGTTGCGGAAGCCGTCGGCCACCGGCTCCAGGAATGTGAAGGATTCCACATCAGTCTGTTCCTGAGATGAATCCATTCGTCCGGGGGTGAATGGGACGGTGACGGGGTTTCCGGCGTCGCTGGCGGCTTTCTCAACGCCGGCGCAGCCGGCCAGGACGATGAGGTCGGCCAATGAAACACGCTTGCCGCCGGATTGAACCTTATTGAACTCATCCTGAATGGATTCCAGCTTTTCAAGGACAACTGCCAGCTGGGCGGGGTCATTGACTACCCACTCTTTCTGCGGGGCCAGCCGGACACGGGCTCCGTTGGCTCCACCCCGTTTGTCTGATCCTCGGAAGGTGGAGGCTGAAGCCCAGGCGGTTGAGACCAGCTGCGATACGGTCAGTTCCGATTGCAAAACCTGCTTCTTGAGAGCGGCCACATCGGTTTCGTCGATCAGGGGGTGGTTGACGGCCGGTACCGGGTCCTGCCAGATGAGCTCTTCGGCCGGTACTTCTGGCCCCAGATAGCGGGAGCGTGGGCCCATATCGCGGTGGGTCAGCTTGAACCAGGCGCGGGCGAAGGCATCTGCGAACTCGAGCGGATGCTCCAGGAAACGCCTTGATATCTTTTCGTACACCGGGTCGAAACGCAGCGCCAGGTCGGTGGTCAGCATTGTGGGCGTGTGCATTTTTTTTGGATCGTGGGCATCGGGGATGACTTTCCCGGCATTTTTTGCAACCCACTGGTGTGCGCCGGCCGGGCTCTTGGTGAGTTCCCAGTCGTACCGGAAGAGGTTGTCGAAGAAATAGAAGCTCCACCTGGCCGGGGTTTGCGTCCAGGTTACCTCCAATCCGCTGGTGATGGTGTCACCACCTTTACCGGTGCCCAGGGTGTTTACCCATCCCAACCCCTGTTCTTCGATTCCGGCGGCTTCCGGCTCAGGCCCCAGATGGGCGGCATCGCCGGCTCCGTGGCATTTGCCGAATGTGTGCCCACCCGCTATCAGGGCTACCGTCTCCTCATCATTCATTGCCATCCGGGCAAAGGTGTTGCGGATATCGACGGCTGCTGCCAGCGGATCGGGGTTTCCGCCCGGTCCTTCGGGGTTGACGTATATCAACCCCATCTGGATGGCTGCGAGCGGATTCTCCACCTCGCTCAGGTCAAGGTTGCGCTCGTCATTGTCGAGCCACCTGGATTCAGAACCCCAATAGGTATCCTCCTCCGGCTCCCACTCATCCGCACGGCCGCCGGCAAAACCGAAGGTCTTGAAACCCATTGACTCCAGCGCTACGTTCCCGGTGAGGATCATCAGGTCGGCCCACGAAATCTTTTTACCATACTTTTGCTTGATCGGCCAGAGCAACCGGCGGGCCTTGTCGAGGTTCACGTTGTCGGGCCAGCTGTTCAGCGGGGCAAACCGCTGCTGTCCGCCGCCGCCGCCGCCGCGGCCGTCGCCGACGCGGTAGGTCCCGGCACTGTGCCAGGCCATCCGGATGAACAGCGGTCCGTAATGCCCGAAATCGGCCGGCCACCAGTCCTGCGAATCGGTCATCAGCTTGTGCAGGTCCTTTTTAAGGGCCGCCAGGTCGAGGCTCTTGAACTCCCCGGCGTAATTAAAATCCTTGCCCATCGGGTCGGATTTGTCCGAATGCTGACGCAGGATGTTCAACCTCAACTGGTTGGGCCACCAGTCGATGTTCTTCGTGCCGCCGGTTGCGGCACTGTGCTTGCTTACTGCACCCGTCACGGGGCACTTGCCGGTTTTTTCCTTATGGTTTTCCATTGTGGGATAGATTAGATTTGATTTTGAGCTATGATGTGGACATTGATCTCCTTGATGTCAAGACCGGGAATTTCTTTTGTACTGAAGTAATTTTCAAGCAGTTCGCTCAGTTCTTGGTCGAAATAGTCTTCAATCCGGCCCGAATCGGAATAATAGATGTGATGGTGCTTCTGAAGGATTGCGTCGTACCGCATAATGTCCTTGTCGGTTTTGACTTTTCGGATCAGCCCGACTTCGACTAATACCTCCAGGACCTTGTATATCGTTGCCAGCGAGGTGTTTGGTAACTCCTTCCGGATGCTTTCCATAATCTCGTCAGCCGACGGATGGTTCCCCAGCCTGAGTATGGCTTTGAGCACGGCCATCCGTTGGGGGGTCACCTTGAGGCTTTTCTCCGTGAGCATTTTGGCCAGGTCAGAGGCATTCATTAAGTAATGATTATTTACGGATAATAATTCTCTTAAAATAATTGAACTTTTGATATCTGCCAAATAAAGTTAGCAAGAATTCAAAACTGGAGATTGAGGCTTATTGGGTAGTATGTGCAACACCAAGCCGGATGTCAACTAATGCAAGGCACCTGATTCTGTTCATGCGGTTGCCTTGTTCTGGCGCAGGCGCAGCTGCGGATGCCGGCAAGGGTCACATCCATTCGTTTTTTGATGTTTCGGCGTGGTAGAGCAGATAATCGTGCAGCAGGCGGGCCATATCCGCCTCGATGAACGGAATGCGGATCGTTCCGGCGGGATTGCCAATGATCAGATTGGCCAGGCCCCTTTTCCGGATAAAAATGCCCTGACGGAACTCCACATGCTGCACTTTGCTGATATCCATCTGTTTAAGCTGGTGTTGGATAGCCCCCGACGAAACGATGATCTGATCATTGGTTATTCTAAAATAACTCTTTTCAAGAGTTAACCAACTGTGAACCATCATATAGAGAATCCAAAGCACCAACAAGAATGCATATTGCCACCCCAGAAGAAGCAGTGGCGAGGCAACCATCGCCGGAAGCCACCCGTTCCGGATCCAGCTTCGCCTGAAATAGTATTTTGATGAACGGATCACCGGCTGGACGGCCAGTTTATCGGGCCCGAAAAGATCCATCCGGATGGTTTCAATATGATGACTCAGACAACCCGGGATCTCAATGAGCTTGTTCGCCGGTAAAGGACCTCCCGTAGCCTGATGAATCAGGACCCTGTAAATGCCGAAGAGCTTCCGAACCGGTCCGGTCTCCCAGTTCAGCTCCTGGATTTTTGAGAAGGGCAACAGGAGATTTTTTCGTGTGAACAAACCGGAAACGATCCGGTACGACTGGTTGAGTTTGTAGAATCGCAGATCATAAAAGAGCACGGCAGTCCGGATCATTGAAAATAGCAGGGATAACACGAGAAATCCAACAAAGAGCATTGCAATGATGGTCAGGCCCGACTGGCTCAGGAAGTTCAGCAGTTCATTGGCGTACTCTTCGGCTTTCTCTTCGAAATACTCTTTAATCTGGTAATAGAACTGAATTCCAAGGACAAACAGGATCAAGGCCGTCTTGATGTGGTTCTGACTGATCCCAATTCGAAGCAGGTCGGGTGTTGTCAGTTTCAATAACAGCTCAGTGGCCGGTTTGCCTGATTCCCGATCGGGTTGTTCCATCGCCGGGGGTTCCAGGGAGGCTCCCAGCAGGAGCGCCAGGGGAGCGGCGATCTGGGTGGTCAATGAATTGATTTTTAGTTCTTTCTGGTCTGTGCCTGCTGTATCGATCTCCAGACTCATCACACCAAGTAACTGTTGAAGCAGCGATTGTCTGGTGTTGACATTCTGGATCCTCTCAAAGGGGATGGTCAGGGTTTTCCGGTTCAGGTACCCCTTTTTGAGGATGAACTGCCGGTTTTCGATGTAAAACTTATAACTCAGGAAGTACAGGATTGTGTGGATCAGGAGGAGGGTCATACCGGTCAGGAGGAAGATCCCAGTTACCAACCACTTGGTATCGGTATGTTTGGTGAGCAGCACGGGTAACAGGACAGGCCAAAATGCCTTCAAAGCCGCACGGCTTTCCTGTAGAAAAATCAATATCAATCCCTTAGCCGATTGGCGTCGTGGCTGACTGAAATTAATCTGGCTCATCCTTGCTTATTTTCCCGGTCAGGAATTCACGGATCTTTAGGGCTGTCTCCAGCGGTAGTCCGGGGATCAACAGGTCGTCGGAACCACTGCCGGCCGTGAAGACTTTAAGGGAGGCTAAATTCAGGCGTTTGGCCAGGATTCCCTGGATCAGCTCGACATGCTGGATGCGATTGAATGGGATGGAGGTGAGCCGGTAGCGCAGCCTTCCCCGCTGGTAGGCAATATCCCGTTCCCGGACCAGGTATCCGCGGCGTGAGAATGCCCACAGGGCCAGGTAAAGCGAGCAACCTAAAACAAACAGAAGCAGTATGGTCATCATCCACGGAAAGAGCGGATTGATCTTTTGATTCACCAGGGCAAAAAAGACCCAGGAGGCTGCAATGAAGATGAAGTTTGTGATGAGGTTGTTGACTATCAGAATAGTGATATACTTCCTGTCGATTGGATTAAAGGGTGTTGTGTGAAGCGTGGGCAGGTTTTCGGGCAGAATGATGGAGTTTGTAAAATCCGTGTTCATAGCTGAGTGGGAGGTGGATTATTATCTTTCGTTTTAAAGGTCGGGCTTTTATGGATCATTGGCTTGACGGTTACTTCAATCCCCACTGGTTGTTATAGAATCCGGCTCTGACGATG
>JAWOHI010000341.1:0-5165 GCA_046485255.1 Bacteroidales bacterium | reverse complement strand
CAAAAAAGACTAAAAACTAAAGATAGGGGTTTGGGTGGAGAAAGGTGCTGTCGTAGGGCAGAAAGAGCGCGCACAGGGGTGAGGTGAGGTGAGTGTGAGTGTGGGTGTGGGTGTGGGTGAGGTGGGTGTGGGTGTGGGTTTGGGTGTGGGTGTGGGGGTGGACCGCCGTGTGCCGTCTGCCGTCCGCCGTCCTAAATCTCCGCCTTGCCTTTATGGGCGGCGACGGCCAGGATGACGCCCAGGATGATGCTGTAGATGGCGGCCACGAGCACCCGGTGTTCGGCTGGAAGCAGGAAGTTGAAGGTCTGGGCAGGGATCCAGAAGAGCGGGATCGTTTTCTTGAACACGAAATCCCACTGGACCCGCCAGTTGATGCCTGCGATGATCTCCCTGACATTCATCGGACCAAGAAATCCACGGATGGTCCCGCCGGTCTGTTCAATGTGGGTATCGGTGATCTTGTGGACCGTCATAAATACCGGGGCAAAGAACAGGTTGAGCATTGTGCCTACCGAGAAGGCCGACAGCAATTGAAGCCAGGAAAAGTGACGGAAGAAATCCTGGTCGAGGATATCAGCCGGATGATCGGTTGGAAACCGGACGCCCATTGAAGCCAGCATCACCGGTGATCCTGTGGCAAAGATCTCGAAGGCCATCTTGATGGAGATGCCCAGGAATCCCCAGACGATGGCTCGTGGCAGGATGCCGAAGCCCTTCAGCGGATAGCCGCCGCGACGCAACCGTAAGCCAAGCAACTCGCCCAACGTGGCCAGGATGAAGAACTTGACGAAGCTCATCACATAAGGCACGTCGTGGTTGACTCTCATATACCAGTCGAACGCTTCACCCCAGATAACAAAGGGGGCAAACAACAGGATGAAGATGAGGGCGAGGAGGAGGTCGGAAAGCTTCATTCAGAATTACGATTTACGATTTACGATTTACCGGTCACTGGTCACTGGTCACTGGTGAATACCACCAGAACCGAATTTCCCACCTTCGCTCGTTCCACCGGCCGGGCCGGCAGCTGCGGAGCCCTGATCCCCTGGCCGAACCATCCGGGTCCGATGAAAACGCGGGCCTCATCCCAGAGACCCTGGTCGATGAGGGTACGCAGCAGGGTGGGGCCCCCCTCCACGATGACCGACTGGATCTCTCTCTGATACAGCTCCTTCAGCACCTGGGGCCATACTTCCTGACCGGGGTTGACCTGGATGAATTCCAGATTTGGCTCAGATCGATGGTCCCGTTCGGTGAAGATCAGTGTTGGAACCGACTGATCAAGGATATTCAAGGAAGCTTCCGGGCTGTTCAAGTCCTTTATTCCGCTGTCCGCCGTCCGCTGTCCGCCGTCCCGAAAGAGTTTCCCGGTTCGGTCGATGGTGATCCTGATGGGGTTGCGGCCCGACCACGCCCTGACGTTCAGTTGGGGATTGTCGAGCAGGATGGTGCGGGAGCCGGCCAGGATGGCCTGTTCTTCGGTACGCCATTTATGGACGAGCCGTCTGCAGGCTTCATCCGTGATCCAGGCCGGCTTTATTCCCGAGGCGGGATCCCTCTCCGCATCCACGAATCCGTCGCTCGTCTGGGCCCATTTCAAAATGATGTAGGGACGTTTCTTGAGGTGGAAGGTATTAAAGCGCCTGTTCAGAAACCGGCACTCCTTTTCCAGAACTCCGGTGATCACCTCGACGCCGCTGTCGGTCAAGCGCCGGCTTCCCCCTCCGGCGACAATCGGGTTGGGATCGGCCTGGCCAATCACGACCCGGGGAATTCCTGATTGAAGGATCAGATCGGTGCAGGGAGGCGTCCTGCCCTGATGGTTGCAGGGCTCCAGGCTGACATAAAGAGTTGAATCTTTGAGAAGTGTACGATCCCTGACCCTCTCCACCGCGTGCACTTCGGCGTGAGGCCCCCCGCAGGCCCGATGCCATCCCTCGCCGATGATCATTCCAGCGTGCACCACTACGGCCCCCACCATCGGGTTGGGCGCCGTCGAGCCCAATCCGTTGCTGGCGAGCTCAATACACCGGCTCATATAGATCTCGTGGTCTGCAAGCACGGGGGCAAAGATATGGAAAATTGGGGCACAGGGGCACAGGGGCACTGGGGCACGGGGGCACGGGGGCACTGGTCACTGGTCACTGGTCACTGGTCACATTAAAAAAAACCTTTAAATTTACCCTCCAACCAACAAGTTATCCAATATGTTCCGATCCGTTTTCTTCCTGATGATAGCCAGCCTTATGGGGCTGGGATCGTGCACCAATCAAAAAAATGAGCGCGTGATGGATCCTGCGAATCCTTTTTTCAGCAAGTATGAGACGCCCTTCGAGGTGCCGCCTTTCGATCAGATCAGCCCTGAGCATTATCTGCCGGCTTTCGAGGAGGGGATGGCACAGCAGAAGGAAGCGGTTGATGCGATCCTGTTGAGCCGCAAGAAGCCAACCTTTAAAAACACGCTGGGGGCTCTCGACCGGAGCGGGGAGCTGCTGGGTAAGGTGAGCAGCGTCTTTTTCGGCCTGAACTCGGCCAATACCAACGAGGCGCTCCAGAAGATCCAGCTGGAGATATCACCCAGGCTGGCTGCCCATAGCGACGAAATCAGCCTGAATCCGCAACTGTTTGAGCGGATAAAATTGGTATATGAGAACCGCGGCAAGATGAAACTCTCCGAAGAGCAGGCGTATCTGCTTGAAAACAAGTACAAGGAGTTGGTTCGAAATGGGGCCCACCTCTCCGATGACAAGAAGGAGGAGTTGAAACAGATCAACCAGGAGCTTTCGATACTCGGTGTTAAGATCTCCCAGAATGTCCTTCAGGAGACCAATTCATTCATGCTGGTGGTGGACAATCCGGCCGATCTGAAGGGATTGCCGAAATCATCCATCGATGCTGCCGCCGAAACAGCCGCTGCCGCAGGGATGCCAGGCAAGTGGGTGTTCACGGCCCAGAAGCCGAGCTGGATACCCTTCCTGCAAACAGCCCACAACCGGGAGCTGAGGCGCCAGTTATACAGCGGCTGGCTTGATCGGGGCAACCGGGGCAACGAGTTTGACAACAAGGAGATCCTGGCCAACATGATGGCCCTGCGGGCGAAGAAGGCCCAACTGCTGGGCTATCCCACGCACGCCGACCTGGTGATCGAGTCGCGCATGGCGAAAAATCCGGACAACGTGATGGCCTTGCTCGACCAGGTTTGGAAACCGGCCCTGGCGGCAGCCATCCGCGACCGCGACCAGATGCAGGAGATCATCCGGCGGGAGGGTGGACGGTTCAGTCTGGAGAGTTGGGACTGGTGGATGTACGCCGAAAAGCTGAGGAAGGAGCAGTTCGACCTGGATGAGAACGAGCTGAGGCCCTATTTCAAGCTGGAGAACGTGAGTCGCGGCGTATTCGATGTGGCCAACAAGCTCTATGGGATCACCTTTACCGAGATCATCGATATCCCCAAGCCGCATTCCGAGGCCGTGGCCTATGAGGTGAAGGAGGCTGACGGCTCCCATCTGGGTGTTCTCTATATGGATTTCCATCCCAGGGCAAGCAAGCGCCAGGGCGCCTGGTGCGGCTCCTACCGCGGTCATCACGTCAAAGACGGGCAGGAGATCAAGCCTGTAACGACCATCGTGTGCAACTTCACGCGGCCGTCGGGGGACCAGCCTGCGCTGCTCACCCAGGACGAAGTGGAGACGCTCTTTCACGAGTTTGGCCACGGTCTGGACAACCTCTTCTCAACCCGGACGCTGAAATCATCCTACGTGGCTCGCGATTTTGTCGAGCTGCCCAGCCAGATCATGGAGCATTGGGCGACGGAGCCCGAAGTCCTGAAGAGCTATGCCCTTCATTATGAAACAGGTGAACCAATTCCCGATTATCTGATCGAAAAGCTCGACAAGAGCAGCAAGTTCAACCAGGGGTTCACCTCGGTGGAGTTCCTGGCAGCCTGCTATCTCGATATGGCCTATCATACCCTCGCCGAAACAGAACCGGTGGATGTCCTCCAGTTTGAGAAGCAGGCCATGGATCGGATCGGGCTCATCCCCGAGATCAAGCCCCGGTATCACAGCTGGTATTTCACACACATCACGGGCGGCTACGATGCCGGGTATTACAGTTATGAATGGTCGGCCGTGCTGGATCACGACGCCTTTGAGGCCTTCCGCGAGAAGGGTCTCTTTGACCAGTCCACTGCCCAATCGTTCCGCAAGAATGTGCTGGAAAAGAACGGAATGGCCGATCCAACGGAGATGTTCGTCAAGTTCCGCGGCCGCGAACCCGATATCACACCGCTAATGCGTAATAGGGGGTTTTTGGAGTAATTACCATTTACCATTTACGATTTACCATTTACGGTATTCACGTTATTCACGACATTCACGACATTCACGTTATTCACGACATTCACGGTCCACGGTTCAAATATTTTTTGTAATCTTGCACCTTCGTTGGGTGTTTAGCTCAGCTGGTTCAGAGCACCTGCTCCACACGCAGGGGGTCGCTGGTTCGAATCCGGCAACGCCCACCAAAAATCAACCACTTGCCGGGCCCTGCCGGGCAGGTGGTTTTTGTTTTTATGATGAGGCTCACCGATATTCATATCCTTCTAAAACAATCCCTCACCGGCCTCTATCCCGATCGGGAGATCGGGTCGTTGGCCAGGTTGGTCTCTGAATATGTTTCCAACCTTAACTGGTTGCAGATCAGAATAAATCCTGATGTTGAGCTGCAGGCTGGACAGGAGAAGGAGCTGCGGAGAATCGTTGAGAGGCTCAAAAATCTGGAACCCATCCAGTACATCATTGGGGAGACGGAGTTTTATGGCATTAAACTGATGGTGCGGCCGGGCGTTCTGATCCCGAGGGGGGAGACGGAGGAACTGATCGAATGGAGTTTAAAGGATCAGGGATGGGAAGGGCCGGGGCCGTTTTCTGTCCTTGATATCGGGTGCGGGTCGGGGGCGATTACAATAGCGCTGGCGAAGCATCTTCCAGATGCTGAGGTATATGCGGTAGATGTGTCGCCTGATGCCCTGGCGGTCACTCTGGAGAATGCCCGGTTGAATGATGTGAAGATCAGGGTTCTGCTTTGGGATTTCATTAACCCCGTTTCTATCCCGGTTGATCCCCTCAATAACCAGCCGGTCGGACTGCCACCTTTGAGCCTGA
>JAWOHI010000266.1:0-4135 GCA_046485255.1 Bacteroidales bacterium | reverse complement strand
GGTCCAACGGGGGGGGCGCTCACCTGATATTCTCGGGGGCAATCATTTTGCATCTCAGATATCATTAGTGACCAATCAGGGTTATCTCAACCGGCGCATCCGCTGGGAGGGAGGCCACGCCGATGGCCGCGCGGGTTGCTCTTTGGCGTTGTTCTTCGTTTGTAAATCTCCACCATTTTGATGATCCGGTTGACCGCCGCAACAGCGGCCGCGTGATCCTGCGAGAAGTTCAACCGGATGCTATCAGTAAAAGAGGGGCCAAATTCGGTGCCCGGCGTGACGGTAACATTGGCCTGGATACGAAGCAGTTGGACGAACGTGAGCAGGTCGACGGCCAGCGGGGGCAGCTTGGGAAACAGGTAACTCCCGGCTTG
Source organism: Bacteroidales bacterium (assembly GCA_046485255.1). Lineage (GTDB taxonomy): Bacteria > Bacteroidota > Bacteroidia > Bacteroidales > UBA12481 > UBA12481. The sequence goes on along the minus strand of JAWOHI010000266.1, from coordinate 3,761 downwards.
CGGAGTGGCCGTCGGGATATTCGCGCTCCTGAAAATTTCCAGCAACGCATCGCGAATGGCTTCATGTTCGTTGATCCGCTTTTCCAGCCAGCCGGCCTGTTCCTCAAACCAGGTATCCAGCACCGCCTGGTTGTAACCGGCCGCCCGCAGCGAAACGATCGCCTGCAGGCGCTCCATCCGGTCGATCAGGCGGGGCGTGCCGAAGGCTACACCCAACCGGAACCCGCTGAGGGATTCGGTCTTGGATGGGCCTAGGATAGTAATCACATTTTCCGGCAGGGCATCCTGGGCGCAGAGATGGGTATACGCCTCGCCGCGGTATAACATCCTGGAATACAATTCATCAACGATCAGCGTTACCTGATGCTCCTTTGCGAGAGCAGCGATCGCCGAAATCGCCTTTTTTGAATAGATGAGCCCGGTCGGGTTGTTGGGCGTCGAAAAGACAAAAACCTTCGTTCCGTCCCGAAAGGCCTCCTCAATCTGGTTGAGATCCAGGCCCTGCTCCGATCGGGAAACGAGGTAATGGAGCGGGATCGGAACGACCTCTGCATCAAAGAACCTGACCAGCTTGCGGTTGGCGAAGTAGTCAGGCTCCACAACGGCCACCTGCGTGCCTGCGGCAACGGTTGCGCCCATAGCCAGAAACAGGGCTCCCTGGGTTCCGGGGGTGATGATCAACCCGCTGTCGGGCGAAACCGGTCGGCCGGTGAATTTCCCCAATCGCTCCGCAAGTTTGGTCCTGATTTCAGCCGATCCCCGGTACTCCGTATAGGCCTGCCTGGCGCCCTTGTCAAAGCCATCCTTCCAGGCCGCCTCGGAGCCGGGCGTTGGGGGATGGGCATCCACGTCGCCGTGGGAGAAGTCAACAGCCAGACCCTCAAGCCTTTCGCCACGCATCAGGGAGGTCAGGTCGCCCGGATCCTGCCTGATTTCCTGCCCGGGAGCATATTCCGCCTCCAGGGCCTTGAACTTTTCATCGAGTGTCATCATTCGCAAATAATGTCAGCCCCGGGTAATAATCCTGATTATCAATTAACTTTTACGATACCGGGAACTTCCCACTGATCATTCAAAACGGTCGGGCCGGGCCAATAGATCCGCATCTTGAGATTAAATGGGCTGTTGTCATCCTGCGGGGTGGGGAGCCAATTGGATTCCTTGTCGATTCCGGGACTATCTTTCTGGAGGTAGAGGGTAACGGATCCATCCTCATTTGGCACCAAACCACTGTAACTGCCCAGGGCGTAACGGAGTATCGGACTGTAAACCAGGAAGTTGTTTTTATCATACATGGTAATGGACCAGAATCCCTGTGCCGGGGGTGTCTGCCCGGCAGGAAATGTGATGGTATAGTTGTTGCTGTTATTCAGGGGCTGATTGGCTATATCGACGTCAGCGGAGGGATAGACGGCATCTTCCGGGAGGTTGGCCCCCAGGCCGATCATGGCAACATAGGCCCTCGTGTTGTACTGATCCCCGTAGGTTCCAATGCCCTGTAAGAGGTATTTCCATCCATTTCTGTTGTTTCCCTGGACGGTGGTCCCCAGGGTGCTCATTTTGGCCTGGCCGGCGGCGAATCCACCCTTGATGGCATCCTGCTCGGACTCCGTGAAATCCGAGAGGCTGAATTCCGCTCCGGGGGTGATGCCCAATTTGGCCAGGTCGTCAACCATGGCACCGTCATAGGAGGCGGCGGGGCTTTGCACCATCAGGTCGCACAACAGTTGAAAATACGTTTCCACATCCAGGTTCGCAACCATGGCGACGGGAGGGGTTACCATATCTATGCTGGCATCATAAGTTCCGGAGGGAGGGTCGTAGGGTCCGGGCCAGGCAGATAAGGGCATCAATGCCAGGCTATTCTGGAATGCAATGACGGTCTGGATGTCCGCCGGATCCTTGACTATTGTCCTGCCTATCACCCAGACCAGGTTCGTGGGGGATGGATAATGGATCATGCCTGCGGGGACCTGTCCCGACCAATCCGGGCCTGAAATCAGGAAAAGGCCGGGTCCCGTGCCCGTGGTTCTCACGCCGGGCGCTGCAAACACATTGCTCCAGGCATCCGTCAATTGCATCAAATAATACCTCCAGGGTTCACCTTCCGGCTTAAACAGGGTGGCATCCGGAACGGACAGAACCATCGGCCCGTTTTCCAGGTCCAAAAAGGCCGACGAGTAGAAGGTGTCGACATTGGGCGAAACGACCATGGTAAAATTGTGATCCGGCATGGTATGCCGGTGCGAGAATTGATTGAAAGGGGCAAAACCGCGATCATTGGCATGCACCACATTTGTTGCCTTATCCGCGGTTATTTTCATCGTGATCAGCGGATAGGCATAAATATACGCCTCTGTAACAATCGCCGAAATCTCCTCGTTTGAAAGGGGTTTTTCTTTTTTACAGGAAAGAAATGTGACACTGATGGTCAAGATAAGCACGACGATGCGTGGAAAGAGCTTTGGTGCCATAATCTATTGATTCAATGTTAAACCATGCTTTTATTAGGAATAAAGATAAAAAGAAATGATTGTCGGGAGTTGGGAGCAAAAATGGAAGTGCATATATTGGAAAGTCCCCCGGCCTAATTCGCGTTCCTCACGCCTTCCACGCGGAAAACCGGCGGGGTTGCAGGGTCGACAATGATCTGTTCAGACCGGAATGTCAATGTATTGATGATGATGACCACCAACAATAAAATGATCAATCCCATTAAGGCAAGAAGCAGTTTTTCGTGGTGTGAATTTCTATATCCGTGTTTGTTACAGTTTTCCATCCAACCAGTGAATGACATTTAACAGAAGCTGATGGTTTTGTCGGGCTTCTGCGCTGTTCATCCCTACCCTTGCCGAATCCGGGCCGGCCAATTGAGCCGTGAACATGGCCGCCTCTCCAAACACAACGATTCTGCCCCGGCCATACTCTTTATATGCGCCCTGCGACCATCCCTCCACGCTGTATTTCGTGGTTTGGTCATTGAAAACCCAGGCGGTATCCGGCAAGAGATTGATGTGGTTCCGGTTGAAGGTTAATATCGGAACCGCATCCGCCGGTATTTTGAATGCTTGCCCGGTGAAGGAGGCAACCTTTTCCACACTTTCCAGCCGGTTTCTTCCTTTCGTAATAATGCATTCGGTGAGGGTTTGGTCTTTAAGATAAAATAGCGAAGGCCCCCTGGCACTGGTGTCCATAGCAAATCCATTGGTAAACTCAAACCCGAAAGCTCCGGCAAGTTCTTCAGCTGCGCCAGCCATCGGCATATGGTCGGCAACTAGGAGCAAGCTCCCTCCTTCTGCTACCCAGTCTCGTACGATTTCGATTTCCAATTCGGTAAAAGCCGAAGGGGTGGGCAAAAACCAATCATTGACATTTTTCTCGTTTAACGCATTGGCAATCACGAGAATTTTCCCTTTCCCCAACCGGTTTTTGTCGAACAACCCTTCGTACTCTTGCACCGTGTATCCATCTCTTTCCAATAGGATCGAGAATGGTAGGTAGCGGCCATTCTTTGTGTGAAAGTTATGGTGCCCTTCATCGATGAACACAACAGGCCCCTGGCCTCTACCATACTCTGGATTAGGTATTTCCGGGTGATAGGCTGTATCAGCGACTTGCTGCGAAAACAGGCAGCCCGGCACGAATGCAATAATTAGTAATAGCTTATTCATGGTTATTGACTTATTGGTTCGCTCCCCAACCCCCAAATCGTAAATGGTAAATGGTAAATGGTAAATGGTAAATCTTTCCACGGCTTCGCC
>JAWOHI010000198.1:0-8293 GCA_046485255.1 Bacteroidales bacterium | reverse complement strand
GACGCGATCATATCAAACTGGGTAGCCACCTATCCGGCCGAATATGACTTCACCTCCATTGACGGGATCGGGCACCATTTTTGGGCGATTGACGAGGACCAGACCATAGCCCGGATCACGGAGCTCTTCGCTGACATTCCCTATACTTACGTGGCCGACGGGCACCACCGGACGGCAGCTGCCGCCCTGGTTGGCAACGAGCGGAAGAGAGCCAACCCCAATCATACCGGTAACGAGGAGTACAACTATTTCCTAGCGGTTCATTTTCCTGATAATCAGTTGAGAATCATTGACTACAACCGCGTGGTCAGGGACCTCAACGGCCTTTCGCAGGACGAATTCCTGGATAAACTGACGGTGAACTTCACGGTGGAGCCTAACAGTAAGTCAGTTTACAAACCCGGCGCCCTGCATAATTTCGGAATGTACCTGGGTGGTGAGTGGTTCAGCCTGACAGCCAAACCCGGCACGTATGACGATGATGATCCGATCGGGGTACTGGATGTGACCATTTGTTCCAACCTGATCCTGAGGGATATCCTGGGGATTGAGAACTTAAGGACCGATAAGCGGATTGATTTCGTCGGCGGGATCCGCGGGCTGGGCGAACTCAGCCGGCGGGTGGACACCGGGGAGATGGCCGTTGCCTTTGCCCTCTATCCCGTATCAATGAAGCAACTGATGGATATCGCCGATACCGGAAACATCATGCCGCCCAAAACGACCTGGTTCGAACCGAAACTGAGGAGCGGGCTGGTGATACACCTTTTTTAAACCTGACAGGTCTCAAAGACCTGTCAGGTTTATTAGACCTGTCAGGTTTATTTACTCGTTACCCTTAAGCTGTAATTCCCGCTGGCCTTTTCCGCCTTGATAATGATGGTCCAGGTGCCGAGAAATTCGGCCTGTTCTTCCGTTTTCCATCGGAACTGCTGATTCCAGTTGACATCTGCCAGGGGAGAGATGTTGATCTCCTGGAAGACCTTCCCGTCGGGTTTACGCATCAGGATTTTCATCTCCCCGCCGGTAAGGCTGCCCTTGGCAGTGAAGCCGATGCTCAGGTTTCCCTCCTTGACCTGATAGGCAAAATCGGTGGAGTGGGTCAGGTTGTCCAGGTTCTTACTAATGTTCAGGGAAGAGCTGCCCTCGGGATTCCAGATATCACCGTAATAAAGGTTCCATTCCCTGTTGCGGCCATCGGGTGGAACCACGCTGATATAATGCTGCCCGTGCTTGCGCATCTCCTCGGCCGCCTTCTTGTAACTTTCGCCAACCTCCTTCTGCATCTGGAACTGCTCCTCACGTAACTTTCTCAAATCGATGTACTGGTCGCGCATCAAATCCTCCATCTCCTTCTTGAACTCCTCTTCCGACAACTTCCTGGAATCAATGACATAGGTTTTTTCACTCTTTCCTGCCTGCTCCTCTTTCTTCTGAGTTTCGGTCTTCACCTGAGCCATTGTCCCGGAAAGCGGAACCATCAAGGCTGCCAAGACCACCAGGGTATTCATAATTGTTTTCATCTCCGGTTATTTTAATCTTTTCGGTTCAAAAATAGTGCAGGCCGGCTCAGGAATGCGTTAACACCCGGTTAATGTGAGGTTAATCCGGTCAGGAGTGCGATTTTTCAACTAATTTTGGTTGAGGAAAATGAAAAAAAACCGTTCCATAATTATTCTCACCTCGCTGGCCATCCTGATCCTGATTGGCGCGGAGGCATTTCTCGTCGGCCGGATCTTCCGGCTCCAGGCGGAGAAATTCGACTATCGCTATCGCGAAATCCTCCAGAAAGGGCTCGACCTGATCGACCGGCAGCCTGACAATATGGGGTTTGACGAGGCCTATCGCTTTTTGGAAGGAATCTCCCGGAAATTGCAGACCTTCTATGAGTCAAGTGAAGTGGACACTTTAATATTCAGGCAGATAGCACTTGCTCAATTTCACAAGATCCTCACCACTGAGCAGGATGTCGACTTCTACCTGGAGAAGTTCCTGAAACAAAGGAGGGAGGAGAGCGAATTCACCTCTTTTTTTGAGATCACAGATCTGGTCCTGCTCTTTAAGGGGGCCCCGCTGGATCTCTACAATGCAAAAAGGGACACGCAGTGGACCTACCGCGATACCCTCCTGATCTCGGACAACCTGATGCCGGTTTACCATTACACCTATTCGGGCGACGGGTTCGAGGTGGGTTTCAATTATTATGTCGATTTCAGCAATCGCAAGATGATCGTGCTGAGCCAGGTGGCCGGCAGTCTGGCCCTCGCTACCGTGGCCCTGCTGCTGGTTGGCTTTTTCTTCCTGTTTACCTTGCGAAACCTGATGGAGGAACGGAAACTGTCGCAACTCAAGACCGACTTCATCAACAATATGACGCACGAGCTAAAAACGCCATTGTCAACCATTTCGGTAGCCACCCGAACCCTGGAGAACGACAAGGTGCTCTCCGATCCGGTCAAGGCGCGACAGACGCTCGAGATCATTCGCCGGCAGAACCGGCAGCTCAGCAAGCAGATCAACCACCTCCTGGAAATCAGTATGTGGGAGAGAAAGCAGTTCTCGCTTGACCGTAAACCGGTCGAGCTGCGCAATTTCTTTGACTCGATGGTTGAGTCGTTCAGGCTGGAGCACCAGGAGAAGGGCTGCAGGCTGGAGACGGAATATGAGCTCGATAAAGGAGTTGCCACCATTGACGAAGTGCAGATGACCATTGCCGTTCACAACTTGCTGGCCAATGCCTGCAAGTACAACCAGAATGCCCCGGAAATCCGGATCCGCGTGGCCTGCCGAAATAGCCTGACGATCTCCGTTTCGGATAACGGGATTGGGATCAGCCGCGATGACCAGAAGCACGTGTTTGATAAATTCTACCGTGTTTCGACAGGTAATATTCATAAAGTCAAAGGGTTGGGTCTCGGCCTGTTTTATGTGCGCCAGATTGCCGAGGCGCACGGGGGAACCGTGGAAGTTGCCAGCCGTCAGGGACAGGGTAGTACCTTCACCTTAAATTTGCCGATTGATGGAAAGAATCAGAGTACTGTTAGCTGAAGATGATCTGGACCTGGGTAACATTCTGGCCCAATATCTTGAAATGCAGGATTTTAATGTCGTATTGGTTCGTGATGGAGGTGAAGCGTGGGATTCTTTTCAGAAGTATCCGTACGATATCTGCATCCTGGACGTGATGATGCCGGTGATGGACGGGTACGAGCTGGCCGAGAAGATCCGCAAGCGCTCCCCCTCGGTTCCCTTTCTCTTTTTAACGGCAAAAAGCCTGAAGGAGGACCGGATCCGTGGATTGAAGATCGGGGCCGACGACTACATCTGCAAGCCTTTCGAGGTGGACGAACTTGTTTTGCGCATCCATAACATCCTGAAAAGGAGCGGGTCGCCAGTGGAGCAGGAGGAGGAGGTCTTTGAGATCGGCAGCAGCCTGTTCAATTTCCAGGAGCTGATGATTCACGGGCAAGGCCAGTCGCACAAGCTGACCCTCAAGGAGGGAATGTTGCTAAAATACTTGCTGCAGCATCAGAACCGGCTCGTCAAGCGGGAGGAGATCCTGACCCAGGTGTGGGGGGAGAATGACTATTTCCTCGGCCGAAGCATGGATGTGTTCGTCAGCCGCCTTCGCAAGTATCTGTCGGCCGAAGAGACGGTCTCCATTGAAACAGTGCGCGGAACCGGTTTTATCTTCCGGCTCCGCGGCAACTGACCCGATTGTAACTGTTTTTATGGCTCCATCCCGGCCAGCAGTTTGCCGGAATTGAGCATCATATCGATGTACTGGGCTCTTTTGTACACCATTGGGTTCAGGGTTTTCGCCTTGCTCAGCTGTCCCCTGAAATCTTCCAGGTGGTCGAACTTGTGTACCGACATCCATCCTGAGATGAATTCGTTAATACGGGTGATCTGGTCGATCCCGTTTTTGTAGAGGGTACTCACCACCTGCAGCGAACCGGCACCGGCCAGGAGCAGCCTGACAGCCTCTTCTCCGCCGTGAATCCCACGGCTGGCGATTATTTCAGAGGATGACTCCCCAAACAGGAGACCGGCAAACCGTAGGGAGAGCCGGTAATCTTTTTTCGTGCTGAGGTTCCACGGACTGATGTGCTTCAGGGTGTCGATATCAATGTCGGGCTGGAAGAGCTGGTTAAAGAGGACAATTCCCTTGATGCCGGTCTTGTTCAACTCACCGATGAAATGCAGGAGGTTGGAATAGTAGGGACTCAGTTTTACGCTCACCGGGATGCCGACCGCTTCGACCACTTTCCTGATGATAGCGATCTGCCCGGCTTCCACCTCGGCGGATGAGGATTCACCTGAAAAGGGAACATTGAAGAAGTTCAGCTCCAGCCCATCCACGCCGGTCTGCTCGATCAGTTTGGCATAGTGAACCCACGTTTTCTCGTATACGGCATTCAGGCTTCCGATGAGCGGTATTTTTACAAGTTGTCTGGCCTTGACCAGGCTGTCGAGGTACTGCTCCGGTCCGGAATAGACTGTATCGGGAAAGACACTGGTCATCTCGGCGTGACGGTCGTTATAAGACTCGAGCTGATGGCCCAGGCGGATCTCCTCCAGCTGAACCTGCTCCTCGAACAAGGATTTAAAGACGATAGCTCCGGCTCCGGCCTTTTCCATTTGAACCAGGTGGTCCGGATTCTCCGTCAGGTCGCTTGCTCCGACAATAACCGGACTGCCGACGGGCAGTCCCAGGTAATTGGTTGAAAGTTTTCCCATAGTGTGATCTGTTTACTTTTTATAACACCCGGGACGGAAAATGGTTCAGGGGGTGGGGGATGTTTCGGGGTTCAGGCGGAACAGGGATTCGGGGTGGCCTACTACCTGGATGATCAGGCCGAGCGCGATCAGGTTGGCCATTGTGTCCACGGCCATCCGGTTGGAGATCCGCGCGCCTCGGGCCAGGTCGCCGAGCGTCACCTCGGTTCGATTCTCCAGCAGGGTGAAGAGGGCTTTTTCCACGTTGGAATAGCGGATCAGGGTTCCCCTTTTTTGTTTCATTTTCTGCCAGACGGCCACCACCACCTCATCGGCTTGGATGTTCTCATCCCTGGAGCGGACATACGCCTGCCAGGTGCCGTTCTCTTCCTTAACCTGATGTGGCCGGCGCGGGCTCGGTGGCACCCACACTTCCAATACGGTTTTACCGCCCTCCTGCCAGATCTTCGATTCAAAGCGGATCTCCGGCCTCGAAAAGAGCTGGGCTGCCGATTCGATCATATAATACTCCTCGTCGGTCCGAACTCCTGCTATCACCCCGTTATCCTTGACGCCAATCAGCAACCTTCCCCCGTCGGTATTGGCAAAGGCCACCAGGCTCCGGGCGATCTTCCTGGAATCGGTGATGCCGAACTTGAAATCCTGCTGCTGGTGTTCACCTTCCAGGATCAGCGACTGCAGGTAGGAGACTTTCTTCATATTTTTCCTCGCCAAAATTGCTTAAAATTGGCCAGTTTTTTACGATTCTCCGAAAACCATTTCTGATGGATGACACCCTGAACCCTCCCGGCCTACCGATCCTGGAATACCCGGTGACGATCCACTCTTTCCAGTGTGATCCGGCGCGAAGGCTCAGCATTCCCGCCCTGTTCGGTATTTTCGGTGAGGCAGCCCACCACGATGCGACCCGCAGGGGTTGGGGTTACGAGGCGCTACTGAACCGGAACGAGGCGTGGGTGCTGATCCGGATGATCGTGGAAATCAGTCGGATGCCAACCTGGGAGGAGCGGGTTGTGCTCAGGACCTGGCCCAAGACAATGGAAGGGGTGGTGGCCTATCGTGATTTCCAACTGGTTGATCGGCAGGGCCAGGCTCTGGCCGCCGGTTCGTCGGCCTGGAGCCTCGTTGACCTGGAAAAGAGGCGCCCCTTGAGGATGAGCAGCATCAACCCGGCACCGGGAGTTATGACCTATCCGGATGCGGTAGGCCTGAAAACCAATAAGATAGCTTGGCCATCCGGCCTGCTTACACGTGAGACGATCACGGCCAAGTACAGCCATATCGATATGAATATGCACGTCAACAATGCCCGGTACATCGAATGGGTTGTCAACGAAATACCGATGGAGGTGCTCCTTGAGAGGCGCATCAGCCAGATCAGCCTGAATTTCCTGTCGGAGGTGAAGCCAGGCGTTGCCGTGGAGGTGAGAACACCTGAAAAGGAAGCGGATGACTGCCTGTACAGCGGATTTGTCACCTTTAAGGAAACGGGCCAGCCCGCCTTTGCTTCAACCTTTCGCTTTCACCCCACTTTTTAGTATTTTTAAAGGATGACCGGAATTGCCCATAACCTTGCCTTGGTCAGGAACAGCCTTCCCGAAGGGGTCAGGCTGGTGGCTGTTTCCAAGAACCAGCCGCCAGCGCGGATCCTGGAGGCTTACCGGGCCGGGCAGCGGATTTTTGGGGAGAACCGGGTGCAGGAGCTGATGAGCAAGCAGGGCGCTCTGCCGGATGATATCCGGTGGCACCTGATCGGCCACCTTCAAACCAACAAGGTCAAATTGGTCGTTCCCCTGGTAGAATTGATTCATTCCATTGATTCCGAAAAACTTATGAGAGAAGTCTCGAAGGTGGCCCAATCTCTCGGACGGGTGGTTGACTGCCTTCTGCAGGTGCACATCGCCGAGGAGGAGACGAAATTCGGCTTGGACGAGGAGGAGTTGGCCCGGATCCTGGATCAGCGGGCTGCCGGCCACTTTCCAGGGGTCGCCGTCAGGGGTCTGATGGGAATGGCCACCTTTACGGATGACCTGAGCCAGGTAAGGAAGGAGTTCAGGACACTGAGGAACCTGTTCCATTCGATAAAAGAACGTTATTTTTCAGGTGATGGGGGTTTTCGCGAGCTCTCGATGGGGATGTCGGGCGACTATCCCATTGCCATTGAGGAGGGTAGCACCCTGGTCAGGATTGGAACGGTCATTTTCGGAGAACGTTAAACGGAATATCGATAAAAAAGAGAAAATATGGTTGATCTTCGCACCACCTATGCCGGCCTGACGCTGGATAATCCTTTGATCGTCAGTAGTTCCGGATTGTCTGATTCACTGGAGAAAATTGTCCGCCTGGCCGGGTTCGGTCCCGGGGCCATCGTGTTGAAATCCCTGTTCGAGGAGCAGATTCTGGCCGAAGCGGGCCAATTGCTTGGTGATCAGGATTATCCCGAGGCAGCCGATTATATCCGCAACTACACGAAAGACCATTCGGTTGGCGAGTATCTCAATTTGATCACGGCAGCCAAGGGCAGGATCACCCAGCCTGTGATTGCCAGCATCAACTGTGTGAGCAATGCCGATTGGGTTGGTTTCGCGCGGCAGATCCAGGAAGCAGGTGCCGATGCCCTGGAACTTAACCTGTTCATCCTTCCGGTGGATGGAGGTGATCCGCGGCGGGTTGAGGAAGAGTATCTTGATCTGATTAAGCGGGTTAGGGAGAAGACTTCCCTGCCATTGATCGTCAAGGTCAGTCCCTATTTTTCCAACCTGATCTATATGGTCCAGCAGTTTCACGCCTACGGCGCTTCGGGGGTGGTCCTGTTCAACAGGCTTTACGAACCCGATATCGATGTCAGGGACCTGAAGATCACTCACGCCGAGGTGTTCAGCTCACCGGCCGACCTGCGCCAGACGCTTCGGTGGATCAGCCTGACAGCGGATCCGTACCGTCAGATCGACCTGTCGGCCTCCACCGGCGTGCACGACGCCGATGCGGTGGTCAAGCTTCTGTTGGCTGGCGCGCAGACCGTCCAGGTTTGCTCGGTTCTCTACCGTCAAGGGCCTCAGTATGTTAAGGATCTGGTGGATGGACTGGCTAAATGGATGGAAGCGCACGGTTTACCGGATGTGGCTTCTTTCAGGGGACGGATGAGCTACCGGAACATTGAGAACCCCCGCACCTGGGAGCGTGCCCAGTTTATGCGCTACTTCTCCAGCCGTCATTAGTAGGCTGCCCTGTTCAGCTTTTTTCTTATCGCATCAGCGGTGTAGGAGCCGGTAGATTTTACCAGCTCCTCCGGGGTGCCTGCAAAGACCAGGTGACCCCCGGCATCGCCGCCTTCAGGACCCAGGTCGATGATCCAGTCGGCATTCTTGATGATTTCGGGATTGTGTTCTATGATGATCAGCGTATGGCCGCGATCGAGGAGGGCTTCAAAGGCCTTCAGCAGGGTGCGGATATCGTGGAAGTGGAGCCCTGTGGTGGGCTCGTCGAAAATGAACAGGGTATGGCCGTTATCCGCTCCCTTGGCTAGGAACGAAGCCAGCTTGATGCGTTGGCT
>JAWOHI010000105.1:0-4863 GCA_046485255.1 Bacteroidales bacterium | reverse complement strand
TAGTCCCGGACTCCCGATTTTTCAAAATCAAGGATAGCCTGGCCAACCTGCTTGCGCCCCAGCGAGCTCATCCTCCGCTGCCGGGCCTCGCCTGGTACCTGTTGAGGCGTGGTCAGGGTAAGAAGCGAGTCGTTGAAGAAAACTTTATACATTTGCGCAATGATGGATACAGCCAAAATGATCGCTTCGCTGCTGTTGCAAATTAAAGCAATTAAGCTATCCCCGGCAACTCCCTTCACGTGGGCATCGGGGTGGAAATCGCCGATCTATTGCGACAACCGCAAATCCCTCTCCTATCCGGCCGTTAGAAAGGTCATACGGGACGAATTTGTCCTGCGGATCAAAGAGTTTTATCCCGGCACGGAGCTGATTGCAGGGGTAGCCACGGGGGCCATTGCCCACGGTGTACTGGTGGCGGAGTCGTTGGATCTCCCCTTCATTTATGTCAGGCCGGAGGCCAAATCGCACGGATTGGGCAACAAGATCGAGGGTGCTTTTTCTCCCGGCAATAAGACGGTCGTCATTGAGGACCTGGTATCGACCGGTGGGAGCAGCCTGTCTGCCTACCAAGCTTTACAAGAGGCCGGCCTCGACGTGTTGGGGATGCTGGCCATTTTCACCTATGAGTTTCCCATTGCCACGGCGAATTTCCAGGCTGCCGGATGCCGCCTTGATACCTTGAGCAATTACGGCAGCCTGTTAGAGCTTGCCCTGCAAACCGGTGATATCACCAGGGAAGAGCTGGATGTCCTTTCCTGCTGGCGGGAGGATCCCGGAGGCAACTGGCTTGGATAATGGCTTTTAAAGAAGGTATTCCACCTCCTGAAAGGCAAAGGAGCGTCTGTTCCCGCTTTCGTCTTCCATAATGAGGTGGCCTACCGGATCGACATCCAGAATCCGCCCATTGAACCAGGCCCCGCCCGAGCGGTAAGGTGCAAATTCGCGGTACCGGTAAAGCCTGGCCAGATACGCTCTCCTGAATTGCTCCCTGCCCTCCCGATCATAAGCGGTCAATCTGTTCTGCAAGGTCTCAAGCAGCAGATCCTCCAGTGGCAGGAGGTCGTATTGGATCCCCGTCACCATCCTGAGTGAAACGGGATTGGGTATATCCGGAGAAAATTCAATCTGATTGACATTAAGACCGATACCGAGGATGGCGCTTCGGAGCCGTTCGCCCATTACGGCCGTTTCAATCAATATCCCACCGATCTTTTTGTCCTGAAAATACAGGTCATTGGGCCACTTGATCCTGACCCCGTCGAGGAACAGCTCCAGGAAGTCGACCACGGCAAGCGAGCAGAGCCTGGAGAGGTCAAACTGCTCACGGGCTGGAGGCAGACCGGCAAGCAGCACCAGGGAACCGGTCAGGTTCATCCCCGGTTCACTCGACCAGGCGTGGTCGCCCTGGCCTTTGCCACCCCACTGGTTGGCGGCCCGGATCCAGGCCGTTTCGGCAAGAAGGCCCTGATCGAGCAGGCTGGCGGCTTCCAAATTAGTGGATTCCAATTCCTTATAAAAAAACTTCTTCATAGATGGTTTGCAACCCCGATTTACTGACTAAATTTACCACAAAAGAAAAACTAATCACGGATAGTCGATCATTTATGCCTAACAGTCAGGGTGGGTCTCCCGGCGGCCTCTTCAACACGGTCGTCGAAGCGATCAGATCAAAAAAAGGGGAACAAATCGTTTCGCTGGATCTGTCGGGGATCGAGACAAGCATAGCCCACTATTTCATCATTACCCACGGTGCGTCAACCGTCCAGACCAGGGCGATAGCGGAGGCCATTGAGGAGCAGGTAGCCCGGGCTGATCACAAAAAGCCTTATCACCGCGAGGGTTACGAAAACTCATTCTGGATTTTGCTTGATTATGGCGAGATTATCATTCACGTGTTCCAGAAGCCTTACCGTGATTTCTACAATCTGGAGGAGTTATGGGCTGACGGCCATATGAGTGAATTATAGTCATAAGGCAGAAGCAAGGCTGGTGGTACAATAATTGAAGGCTGGTGGTACGGGCAAAACTTACGCCCATCTGAAAGGTAAACTGAAAATATGACAGAAAACACCAATAACGGGTCGCAGCGGCCCTCGCCCGGTCAGAAGGGTAGGCCGGGAGATAATCTCAAGAAAAAACCCAGGTTCAACCTTTATTGGATTTACGGCCTGGTATTTTTGGGCATCCTCGTCATTCAGTACCTCAATGTGGGATCCAAGCCCCAGGAGTTGAACTGGAGTGGGTTTCAGCAGGTAATGGACCATCCGTCCATCATTGAGAAGCTGGTGGTGGTCAACAAGGACAAGGTGGAGGTATTTCTTCGCAACGAGCATCTGAGCGATCCCCTGGTGGAGTCCTTGATGACGAAGAAAGGCGCCACACTGCCCGTGAAGGGGCCTCAGTTTTTCAGCTCGATCCCGAGCGTGGACAAGTTTTACGAGACTCTTGAGGAGGCTAACTCGCAATTGCCTGAAAAACAGAAAATCCAACAGGCCTACGTGACCAGGCGGGATGTGTTCGGCGAGATGTTGAGCTGGCTCCTGCTACCTGCCCTGCTCATTTTGGTCTGGATTTTCATTTTCCGCCGGATGAGCAGTCAGGCCGGGGGCGGCGGGGCCGGCAACATTTTCAATGTAGGCAAGAGCAAGGCCAAGATCTTCAATAAGGAGGAGGACAACATCAACGTCACCTTCAAGGATGTGGCCGGATTGGAGGAGGCCAAGACCGAGGTGATGGAGATTGTTGATTTTCTGAAGACCCCATTGAAATACACCTCCCTGGGCGGGAAGATACCCAAGGGTGCCCTCCTGGTAGGGCCTCCGGGCACCGGAAAGACTTTGCTGGCCAAGGCGGTGGCCGGCGAGGCCAACGTTCCTTTCTTTTCAATGTCGGGGTCCGATTTCGTGGAGATGTTCGTCGGGGTCGGGGCTTCGAGGGTTCGCGACCTGTTCAAGCAGGCCAAGGAGAAGGCGCCCTGCATCATTTTCATCGACGAGATCGATGCCATCGGGCGTGCCAGGGGCCGCAACCCCAATTTCGGTTCGAATGACGAGCGTGAGAATACGCTGAACCAGTTGCTTACCGAGATGGATGGTTTTGCATCCAACTCCGGCGTCATCATCCTGGCCGCAACGAACCGGGCCGACATACTGGACAAAGCCTTGTTGAGGGCAGGGCGTTTTGACCGCCAAATCCACGTCGAATTGCCGGACCTGAACGAGAGGAAGGATATTTTCAAGGTGCATCTCCGGAACGTCAAATATGACCCGGGCCTTGACATCGACTTTTTCGCCAAGCAGACACCTGGATTCAGCGGTGCCGACATCGCCAATGTCTGTAACGAATCGGCCCTTATTGCAGCACGACGGAACAAGAAATTGGTTGAGAGGCAGGACTTTCTGGACGCGGTCGACCGGATCATCGGCGGGCTGGAGAAGAAGAACAAGCTGATCTCGATGGATGAGAAGCGAGCGGTTGCCTACCACGAGGCAGGCCACGCCACCGTCAGCTGGCTGCTCAAGTACGCCCATCCGCTGGTGAAGGTGACCATTGTTCCGCGAGGCAAGGCTCTCGGAGCAGCCTGGTATCTCCCGGAGGAGCGGCAGCTGACCACCCGGGAACAGATCCTTGATGAGATGACCTCCGCCCTGGCCGGTCGCGCCGCCGAGGAGCTATGCATCGGAAAGATCTCCACCGGGGCGCTTAACGACCTGGAGAGGGCAACCAAGCAAGCCTATGCGATGGTCTCCTATTTCGGGATGAGCGACAAGGTGGGCAAGATCAGCTTCTACGACAGCTCGGGTCAGAGCGAATACAGTTTCAGCAAGCCTTACAGCGAAAAGACTGCTGAGCTAATTGATGCGGAAGCCAAGAAGATCGTTGAGGAGTCTTATGTACGGGCCAAGGAAATCCTGAAAGAGCAAGAAGCCGGACACCGGGAGATCTCCGAGATGCTGCTGGAGCGGGAGGTGCTATTCGCCGAAGACCTGGAACGGATCCTCGGTCCGCGCAAGGGGCAAACCCCCGACCTTTTCCACGAGCCGCAAGCCACGGAAGACAACCCTTCCTGACAATGGACGGCAGGGATTCCAGGAAGGTCATACTCGACCGGCTTCGGTCGGCACGACTCTTTTCGGGGAGCCACTCCCAACCAGCCGCGCAGCCTCATCGGCTGAGTCCTGATGAGTTTCTGCCCGCCATTGAGGAGCACCCCACCCTCCTGTTTGCCAGGAACCTGACGCGCGCCGGAGGCAAGTTTGCCTTTTGCAGCGACCGCCGTGAGCTGATCCTGGCCCTGAGGATACTTTGGCACGAGGAGCAATGGGTATCCGTCAGCTGCGCGGACCCATTCGCCCGTGAGGTTCTCGATGCCGCCGGCATCACCTACCTGCCTGACCCTGAGGACCTGGAGAGCGCCGAAGCAGCGGTGACCGGCTGCGAGTCGCTCATCGCCCGAACCGGGAGCGTGCTGGTATCATCGGCCCAGGGTGCGGGGCGGCGGGTTTTCGGACATACGCCGGTCCACGTGGTGATCGCCCAGACCAGCCAGATCGAATTGGAAATTCATCACGCCCTCGACCGGCTGAAATCAACCCGGGAACGGATGCCGTCACAGGTATCGCTGATTACCGGGCCGAGCCGTACGGCAGATATTGAGAAGACTCTCGTAATGGGGGCGCACGGTCCTGCGAACCTTTTCGTATTTTTGGAAGAAAACGGAACTTGAAGGAGTTAGTCACCAGAAGCATTTCAGGCCTGGTCTATGCCGGGCTGATGATCGGATCGGTCACCATCCATCCGCTCCTGTTCTTTGCCGTGTTTGCCTTCATCCTGGTTGCCGGGATGGCTGAATTCTATCGCCTG
>JAWOHI010000400.1:0-2556 GCA_046485255.1 Bacteroidales bacterium | reverse complement strand
GTTGGTTCCGTTTCCGTGGTCTTCCCAGCCCCCGGTCGACTTCAATTTGGTACCTGCCGGCATACCCACCGAAACGATCAGGTCGGGCCAGGCCCTGTTGCTATCGGGGAGCCGCCAGCCGGGCGGACAGGCGGTTTTGGCAGCCGTATAATTGTAGAGCACGCCGTAGTTCTTGTAATTCGAAAGGCCGGCAGCCGTGGCAGTGTCCGTTCCGTCATATCCATACACAAAGTAACGCCGCTCATTTTCGGAAACCTGGGAGGGAGGCATCACCTCCGGCAGGTAGGCCAGGTTTTCCGTCATCCAGACATACTTGGATATCTTATTAAATCCATAGGTGTGGCCATCCCGCGGGTCGGTGAACCGGCCTCGCCTGGGTATCCGCTGCATTTTCAGTAAAACCTGGATTTCCAGGCCATTGCAGGCTACCTCCTGGATAGTGGTGGTGTAATCATTGTCATCGGTAGATGCCCTGCTGATCTTTACGCTCCGCTGACCCTGCGGGATATACCAGATGCGGTAGAAGCCCGTTGCGTTGGACAACGAATTCAGCTTGCTCTCGCTGCCATCGGGATTGAGCACGACCACCAGGGCACCGGCAATCGCCTCTCCATCCTGATCCGTCACATTCCCGGTCAGCTTGGTGGTATGGAGAACTGAAGTGATCTCTGGATTGATGATGATGGTCTGGTTGGCTCCTATGGTCACATCACTGGAATAATTCGTGAAATCCGGGCGGGAGACGGTCAGGGTGTAGGTACCGACCGGGATCTCCGGTATCTGGAAGCGCCCCTGCTCATCGGTGGTAACGGACCTCTCTTCCACGGTGATGGTTGCATCAGGTACCGGCAGGTTATAGTTGGTGAACCTGACCTGTCCGCTCAGGGTTCCGAATTCGGGTTCCCCTAAGGTAATCCGCATATCACCCATCGAACTCGTTTTCCCGTCCGACACCTCCACGGTAAGGGTGTAAGTCTGGCCGGCGCCGGTACCCGGCGACTTCCAGGAGGTTACCTTTTGATTGGTTGAATCCCGGAATTCGCCTCCATTGGCCTCCCAGCGATACGTCAGCGGATCGCCATCCTCATCGGAGGCGCTGACTTCCAAGGTAAAGCGCGTTCCCGCTCCTCCCTCGGGCGGTTCGCAGGTGATGCCGTTGATCACCGGCGAATGGTTGCGCTCACATCCAACGAGGAGCGCCAGAGTCAGAAGCAGGCAGCCAGCCTTTATCGATTCGGATTTACGACCTTTTCGAACCATTTTCATTCGATTAATCATCTTTCAGGCAACGGACATAATAGTAGTAATCACGATTGCTCCACTCCAGGATTGGGTTGGGATGCCCCGAGACCAGCCCAAAATGGAATTGCGCTCGCTCGGTGAGAGCCTGAGGCCGCCTGGTGGCCGAGAAAAACATCACTTCCCTGTTTAAACCTTCATAGAACCAAGCGGTATCGATGCGTGGCGGGTCCTCCAGGTAATATAACTCAAACCACCCATATCCGGTCAGCCGGGCATTGAAGCCAAGACTTCCACCCACCAGGAACGCGTCCCTCCCCTCGCCCGGTGGAGCATAACCGGCCATGGTCTCCCAATCCGCCTTGGTGGGGAGCCGCCATCCGCTCGGGCAGACATCGTACCCCGCATCATCATAGCTGATGGTGCGATCGCCCTGGTAAAGAGAGCCATACTGGTCGCAATTGCGCTCCTCCTCTTTATAGCACCTCTGCAGCATCGGAATGAATTGGATGATCTTCCAGGGCGTCCGGTAGTCGAGGTTATCCGACATCCACCACTGGTTGCCGATCTTCACGGTGCCGTAATAATTCCCATCGCGGCTGTCCAGGATATAGCCGGTCTGGGCAGTGGCGGAGGAAACATTGAGCTTTGCCCTTGTGATCCCCCGTTCGCCGCCTTCGTCTTCCGCTTCCAGGATAACCCAGTAGGTGCCGGGATTGGCATACTGGTGGAAGACCAGCTTCTCGTACGACCAGCCGGTGTCCCAGGTGCCGTCACCATCGAAGTCCCAGCGGATGAGCAGCCTGGAGGGAGGGGTTACGTCATCGCCGGAGGGCCAGGCGCTGATGTAGAAATGGGTCCGGATATTTCCGTAGGCTGTAGCCAAGCGGATACGGGGGACCGGTGGCTTGTTCTCCTTGATGACATAGAACCCCTTCGTGATGCTGTTGCTCAATCCGTACTGGTCGGTCGCTGTCAGGGTCACTTCCTGTTGACCATAAAACCAAAAAACGTGCGGGAACTGCGGATTGCCGAAGGGACCATATTTCTGCTCATTCTTGATCTCCCAGGCATAGGTGAAGATCCTGCCTGAATCCGCGGAATGGCCGGTGGCCGATGCATCCAGGAGGAAGGTGTCCTTAACGGTAGCCTCAGCGGGAGTCCAACTGAAATCAGGGAGAATCTGGGGGTCGTGTCGGTTGACCTCCAACACCCTGGTCAGGGTGGCCGTGCGGCGCGTCGGGTCGGTCACGCTGAGTCGTACCGTGTAGTTCCCGGGCGAGGGGTACGTATGGGTCACCACCGGCAGGTGGCCGG
>JAWOHI010000392.1:0-3645 GCA_046485255.1 Bacteroidales bacterium | reverse complement strand
GAATATGGCTTCCTGCACCGGGGAACGCGGGTCCGCAAAATGCACTCCTCCTATCGATCCACCTTCCGCACCATCGGCGACACCCCGCTGGCCACGGTCAGGCGCGGAGAGGTGAAGCCGATCAAGAAGATTTACAACCACCGCCGCAAGGACCGGTCGGTGCAGATTTACCCTTTCTTCGAAGACCGGGTCTCGATGATCTACTTTTACCCCCATATGCATCCCGACACGATTGATTCACTCACCGACCTCGGCTACAAGGGGATCATCATCATCGGTACCGGTCTGGGGCACGTTAACAAGGAGCTCTACCCGGCGATTGAACGGGCGGTTGCCAGAGGGGTTGCCATCTATATGACCGTTCAGACCCTCTGGGGATATGTACATATGTATGTGTACGATACGGGCCGGGACCTGATGGCTATGGGGGTCATTCCGTTGGAAAATATGCTCCCCGAGGCAGCATATATCAAGCTGGGTTGGGCCCTGGGGCAGACCTCCGACCTGGAGGAGATCAAGCGGATTATGCTCACCCCTGTCAATGACGAGATTACAGGCCGTGAGCCCTATAATGGGTATCTCGTTTACCAGGGTGGGGTTCCCGAGGTGGAGGATTTCATCAGAAAATACAGGAAGTGACCAGCTCCTCCAGTTCACTGATAATCATTGCCGTGGCTCCCCAAACACAATGACCTGAAGCATCGTAATAGGGAGCCGTGATCACCGTGCCATTGTGGTTAAAGGTCATCGTTTTCCGGTTTTCCGTTCGGAAGAGTTGATCCAGCGAAACGATCACCGGCTCTTCCACCTCATCCCGGTTGATACGGAGCTGGGGCTCCACGGGCGACCAGGCCACCACCGGCTGGATGCAATAGTTGCTGTGCGGCACGTAGAGCGGGGTAAGGTTCCCGATAATCTCCAGGTTGCCACCCTCCACGCCGATCTCCTCCTCCGCTTCCCGCAGTGCGGTATGAACCAGGTCGGGGTCCCCGTTCTCCTGCTTGCCGCCAGGCAGGGAGACCTGCCCGCCGTGCGGTCCATTGCTGCTCCTCTCGATGAAAATGGTGGACAATCCCTCCGGACCAGGGAACAGGAGGATCAAGACCCCGCTGGGCTTGAAGGCGGAGCCGTCAAATTGGATCTGGCCGGCGGGCCGCAGGGTGGGCGACATCCTGATTTGCGCCTCCCGGCCGGGCAGCTTTCCCTCCAACGCCTGCTTCAAATTGGCAATGACCGGATTAATCATAGAAATGCCAATAGATCCCATACTTCAGGTGCGGCCTCATAAACGGGTAGTGAACGGCGCCAAAGGATGTTTCAGACAGGATGCCGGCGAGGGTGTGGCACCATTGAACAAAGATGCGGGTCCGCTTGACCTTGATCAGGGCAAACAGGTCGAGATAGGGATAATTGCCCACACTGACCAGATCCTGAACGAAAAAGACCCCTGTGGCGGGAAGGAATCCATATCCCTTAAAAGAGCTGGTGAAGCGGGCATCGAATCCATATTCGAGCTCCAGCAGCCCTCCCGTCTTCTTGAAATGTATGTCGTGGTGCATATAGGTGTTGGTCCCGGCCGTCAACAGGGGAAGCGGAATCTCCTTTCCCGTGCTGTATTGAGCCGTGCCCCTGAGCTCCGTATGCAGTGGCCCCCAGCGGAATTTCTTAGAGGAGGAGAGGCTGAACACTCCGTTCCAACCGTCCACCTGTTGCGGGATCCCCGATGGGCCGAAATATATCCATCCCCGGTTGACCGTCATCTCCACCCGGTTGGCCAGCCGATATATCGGGAGGTCATAATTCAGGGTGATCCTGCCCTCCAACTGCCGTGAGAAGTCCTGGTCCCAGCGGAAGTGATTGGACAGGTAATGCTTGGTGAGCGGATCAGGGGTTATACCTTGTAACCCAAAGGTAGCCGCGATGACCGGGCTTTCCGGAATGGAGGGGCTGTGGTGCGTGTAGTTGGCTAGTAGTCCGAAATCCCCGGCCGCGTAACCCAGCATCACCGCGTTTGCGGAGAGGCCGAATTTACTCCTGTCGCCCGTCCATCTCAGGTTGCCGGCGAGGCCGAGGTTGCCGCCCAGGCGCGCGGTATCGGCAAAAGCGTACCGGAAAAGGTCGGGGGTGATACCGGCTTCGGCCGTGAATGTTTGGCCCAGCAATCGTAACGAGTCGGTCTGGAAGAGGATTTCATTGCGCAGGGCGGTGAACCGGACGGAATCGGCTGTCTGCACCGAATCCAGGAAAACGTTCGGATAGAATCCGCGCAGGGGGGTTGGATCATTGTAGTGCCGGTTGATATCGCTTAATGCGAACCGGTGCAGGATTCGGTTTCCACTCTTTATGGCGGGGTGGATGCTGTCCGGCGGTTCGCCCGGCAGGGAGTCGGGCTGGGGAGGAACCTGGCGGCGAAAGTCATAGATTTGCAAGCCGTTGACAGACCAGATATTGGCTTTCGAGCTGGCTTTGTCGAGGTTGACCGGCAGGTAGGGAGCGGAGCTCAGGCCGGCGAGTTCCGAGTCATTGCGGATTCCCCCATTTTCCCCTGACTTGAAACCACTGCGGGAGGCACCGACATAGAGACTATAGTATTGTCGTGCCAAACGGTAGTCTGCCCGGATGGAGGAATGGATGCTCATTTGGTTCTGGAAGTGGCCATTGGAATTGACATACCGGGCGGTAAGAGTCAGGTTGCCGTTATTCTTCAGGTTTTTCCCAAAGAGGGCGTTGATGGTTTGGCCGTTTTTATCGCTGTTCCCCCCTGAATTGTAGTTCACCAGGGAGAAGGGTTTATTGACGTTGAGGAAGGTCAGTTGGCCGGGGTTTGTGTTGTAGGATGCGTAGCCCTGGAACATCAGGGGTTGGAGCGAATGGGTGATTGGCCGGTAGTGGTTGGGGATGGCGGGCAGTCCGTTGTTTCCCAGTTCGGTCCACGAATCGGTTTTGGTGGCGTACAATGGGTGGTGGAGCTGGCTGGCTGCGGCCAGGGTATCTGGTTGGTAGTTTTGGCGGGTGCCGGTTTGGATGCAGAACGATTCGGCATTGACCAGCGGGGGGAA
This sequence comes from Bacteroidales bacterium, assembly GCA_046485255.1. Lineage (GTDB taxonomy): Bacteria > Bacteroidota > Bacteroidia > Bacteroidales > UBA12481 > UBA12481. The sequence goes on along the minus strand of JAWOHI010000392.1, from coordinate 586 downwards.
TGTTTGCGGGCGGGCTCCGACGGGTATCAGAGAGAGCAGGGCAATGATGAATGGGAGCCGTTTCATAGCGGGTAAAGATACAAAAAGCCCCGACTCGGATGAATCGGGGCTTTTTTAAAAAGTCGGCGGCGACCTACTCTCCCACACTAAATAATGCAGTACCATCGGCGCTGGCGGGCTTAACTTCTCTGTTCGGAATGGGAAGAGGTGGAACCCCACCGCTACAGCCACCTTAAGGTCTTGCCCTTTTCAGGGATAATAAGATTGACACGCGGAAGAAAGTTCATAATCAGGTAATAGTGAGCTCAACAGTTTTTGCTATAAAGTTACGGGTAATTAGTACTGCTCGGCTTTGACATTACTGTCTTTACACCTGCAGCCTATCAACGTCATAGTCTTTGACGACCCTTAAAGGAGATCTCATCTTGAGGTGAGCTTCGTACTTAGATGCTTTCAGCACTTATCTCTTCCATACATAGCTACCCTGCGATGCAGCTGGCGCCACAACAGGTGCACTAGAGGTATGTCCAACACGGTGCTGAAAGGAAAGAAATATTACAGGCCGGAAGAGAATTAGTGCATAGTT
>JAWOHI010000378.1:0-11672 GCA_046485255.1 Bacteroidales bacterium | reverse complement strand
ATTGAGAAGAGGCCAGACAGGGCACTGTAGGCCAGACGTCCGGCTATGCCACGGATCCCTCCGGGAGTCAGGAAGGTGACACTGTTGCCCATGCCCGGGAAATAATCGGGATCGGCCAGGGGGAACGATACCCTGGAGAGCAGGTCCTCCGGTTTCTCCCCGGGCAGGCCTGCCCAGTTGAAGGAGGCCGATCCGCTGTTGTTCCCGTCGACAAAACCCCTTTTGACCCACAAGGCATCGGGGTCGAGGCTGACGCCAAGTCCGTCGGCCAGCTGCCGGATCTCCCAGGGCTCCCATACTTTTCGGAAATCCATAAACAGTGGCGGGTTGCCACCGGTGAGGTAGGTAAAGAAAAGCATTGTCAGGAGGGCCTGTGTATCGGCTTCGGTAGCAAACGGCATCACCGGTTTGGGGCCGTTATGATCAAAATCGGAGTTCATCAGCGACTCCATCGCATCGGCCACAGGCAGTGGCAGTCCGCGATGGTCGGAACCCCATTCGAGCTGCGACATAAAGCCACCCCCCACGGCGCTCAGTTCCTTCAGGATATCCCGTGTGATCAAATACATCGCCAGACTATCATTGAACCTGCGGCTGTCCGTTTCGGAGGTGATCTCGACACCACCCGAACGGGTGTCGATCCAATTCCTCAATCGGTTCAGTTCGGCCGGGTCGTAGGCCTTTTTGTTCAGCATATCGGCCAGCAGTTTCATATCGAGCCGGGTGATCTCGATGCCAAAGGTGTTGCGGGTGGGGATGATATGCTGCAGAGCCGTTTCCATTCCCATCGAATCGTGCCCGAAAATGACCACACGCTTGCCTTTCAGGAATCGGAAGGTGACGGCGGCATAGAGCCAGTCAGCCAGGGTTTCGAAGGTCTCGTCGGTCATCCGTGGCTCCAGTCCTGAGTCGGGCCAGGTGCCCACGTTGATGTGCATCAGCCTGCCTGATTGCGCAACCGCGCCCGATACGGCGTGGGTGAAAACCACGCCTGGCCGGGGCGCGCTGTTCCCGCAGGTGAAATTCAGGGGCGTATCCGACGGGAAATGGGCCAGGAGCGAGAGTATGGTCAGCTGGGGAAAAGCCCAGGTGTCGGGCAGGCAAACCAGTATGGAGACCCCTTGAGCCAGGAAAGAGCGCGCCACCAGGTCGGCCTCGCGCTCAGTATCGACCAGCAAATCAGAGTAGACCACCGGGATATCAGCCCCGTCAGGCAGCCTGATGGATCCGGCCAACCGACTGGCGGTCATTCGTACGATATTCTGGGCCCGCAGGCGAGATGCTTCGTCAATCCTCGGATCACCGGTAGCGAAGACTCCGATCACCGGCAATGAGGGTCCAGCTTCCGGGCTGGCCGTAACTTTTCTGGCTTCCATTTGATATACCCTTTTTCTATATTGATGGCTAAAATAACTATTTTTCGCATATCGGAAGAGATGACTGAACGCACGATACAGCTGACCGCGGATGGCTCCCACACCATCTTTGTCCCGCAACTGGGCGAGCATTACCACTCTATCCACGGATCCATAGCCGAGAGCCTCCACGTTTTCATCGAAAACGGACTCAACCGCACCACCGGGGAGGAGGTCAATATCCTGGAAGTGGGATTCGGAACCGGACTGAACGCCCTTCTGACCTGTCTCGCCTGCAGGGCGACCGGCCGACGGGCACGGTATGAGGCCTGGGAGAAGTATCCGTTGCTTCCCGGCGAGTATGAACCGCTGAATTATGGGAAATTGCTCCGAGCAGATCCCTCTCTATTACAGCGCATTCACAAAGCCCCTTGGGAGTCGCCCTGTCGAATTGATGAGGAGCTTGTCCTCACCAAGAAGTTGGGTGATATTCGTAGTTTTAGCTCGGAAAGCCGGTTCGGGCTGGTCTATTTTGACGCCTTCGGACCGGATGTCCAGCCCTTGCTCTGGACGACTGAGGTTTTCGCCAGGATTGCCGGGGCCCTGGAGGAGGATGCTATCCTGGTGACCTACTCCGTCAAGGGCCTGGTCAGGCGGAACCTGAAAGAGGCCGGGTTCAGGGTGATCAAGGTTCCCGGGCCGAAAGGCAAGCGGGAGATGACCGTGGCCTATCGTTGACTTTAATTGGAATGTATTAATTTTGAACAAGCAAATATCTGAATGATGAAACGGATCACGCCCCTGCTTCTGCTGGCCTTGATCGCCACTGGCGCCTATGGCCAGCAATATGCGAGGGGCAATATGTCGATGGGCTTCTCGGTCAGCCTGAACTCCACCAGGCTCGTGACCGATTCGGTCCGATACAACAGTGCCATCCTCCCGGGCGGAGGGGTGGATTTCTTCAGTTCGGTCAATAAGTGGCTGAAGGTCAATTATGGTGCTCAGGTTTCGATGAAGGGGACCAACGATTTCGGCACCCTCGGCAACCTGAGGTCTTTTCATCTCGAGCCACACCTTGCCCTGCAGGTCAGCCCGGCAAAAATTGTTCGCGTGGAAGCGGGCGTTCAATACTCCAGGATGGTTGCCGCCCGGACAATCGCCTTCTCGGGGGATGCATCAAGCGGGAAGATCTGGCGTGACTACAAGGGACTGCGATCTCCAATGGAGTACTTTGTGGGTCTTCAGGCCGATCTGGGCAACCGGGTCTTTTTTGGGTGCCGGTACTACATCCCGCACACGTATACCGAGTTCAAACGATTGGAATTCAGGGCAATCGTTATGATGATCGAAGGTTATAGCAGGGCCCAGTAATTTTCGGCAAACCACCCCGGTCGGACGGAGCAATGCCCTATTGCTGTGCAGCATTTCATTTGCTCCTTCGATTTTTTTATGGCACTTTTAACCCCCGTTAACCCACAACCTATTAACGGATGCAGCAACTCAATAATTTTCTCCTGAAGGTCGATGGAATGATCGGAGGCTCCTCCTGGTTCGTCTACCTTTTGCTTGGTGTCGGACTCTTTTTCACCATTTACCTCAGGTTTCCCCAGATCAGGTATTTCAGGCACGCCATCCGATGTGTGACCGGAAAGTTTGACAAGCACACCGACCAGGGGGACACCTCCCACTTTCAGGCCTTGTCGACCGCCTTGTCGGGCACGGTCGGAACCGGTAACATTGCCGGAGTTGCATTCGCCATTCACCTTGGTGGACCCGCAGCGCTCTTTTGGATGTTAATGACTGCCCTCATCGGGATGTGCACCAAGTTCGTTGAGGTTACCCTGAGCCACAAGTACCGGGATTTCACGGAAAACGGCCAGGTATCCGGCGGGCCGATGTACTATATGAAGAAGCGGCTTAACATCAAGCTCAAAAACGGTAAGATGATCAAAACAGGCTATGTCCTGGGCGCCTTCTTTGCCGCTGCCACCGTGATCAGCTCCTTTGGGACGGGCAACCTGCCCCAGATCAACAGCATAGCCAACTCCATCTACGCCACGTTCGGGATCAAGCAGATCATCACGGGAGCAGTATTGGCTGTCATCCTGGCTTTCGTGATCATCGGCGGGATCAAAAGGATCGCCAAGGTATCTTCCCGGCTGGTTCCCGCTATGGCCCTGATCTATTTCGTTGGGGTAATCCTGATTATTTCTTTCAATATCAATAATGTCCTGCCCAGCCTGGCGTCCATTTTCACCGGCGTATTCACGGGTACGGCAGCAGCGGGAGGCTTTCTCGGCGCGGGCTTCGCCTTTGCCTTCAACCGTGGGGTAAACCGGGGCCTCTTCTCCAATGAGGCCGGCCAGGGATCCGCCCCGATCGCCCACTCCGCCGCCAGAGCCCACGAACCGGTATCTGAAGGGATGGTGGCCATCCTCGAGCCGTTCATCGATACGGTGATCATCTGTATGCTCACGGGCCTGGCCATCCTCTCATCCGGGGTATGGAAGGAGAAACTTCCCAACACCTTCCAGATGGCCGACCTGAAAGTCCTTGAGCGCGTGTACGACCAGGAAAGGCCTGCCGACGTCGAAAAGCTGGCCGACTACCTGAACCGAAGAGACACCATTACCCTGTTCAGTGGCAACCTGGTGGTGGCCGACGGCGTCATCACCAATGACCTGTCCATTCTCCACTCGCGCTCCCTTGCTGAAGACATCACGGTTAAATCAACCGGCAAACCATTTTCCGGAACCCTTTCTGTCTCAAACGGTTCAATCGTCGCGCCACCACCAGGACTTGCAATGGAAGGCAAATCCCTGCTTCATAGTGCGCCGCTGACAACCGAAGCGTTCAAGAAAACCTGGCTGGGAGATTTCGGAAAATACATCGTCAGCATCGGCTTGCTCCTCTTCGCCTTCTCCACCGCCATCGCCTGGTCCTATTATGGCGACCGGGCGATGACCTACCTGTTCGGCTCCAAATCGGTCATCTGGTACCGCATCGTGTATGTCATAGGGTTTTTCCTGGCCTCCTTTACCGATACCACCCTCATCTGGACCTTCTCCGGCATCGCCATCGCATTCATGACCATACCGAACCTCTTTGGCATCTTTACCCTGCATCGGGAGGTTAAGCAGACCATACGCGATTACTGGGTGCTGGTCAGGGAAGAGTATCCAGATATCAAAATTCCGGAAAAGAGACTCGAATGACCTCGCAAGTTCTTGACTGCCACGTCATTTACCCGGATCGCTGAATAGGCCAACCTGATCCAGCAGGAAGGCATACTCGAGGGCGGTATCCCGGAAGCGCTTAAAACGGCCCGAAGCGCCGCCGTGGCCCGATTCCATATCGGTCTTCAACAACAGGATCCGGTCGCCTTTTTTCTGATCCCTCAATTTCGCAACCCACTTGGCGGGCTCAAAGTATTGAACCTGCGAATCGTGCAACCCTGTCGTGACCAAAATGGCCGGGTATTCCACCGCCTTAACCTGGTCGTAAGGTGAATAGGACAGCATATAATCATAGTACTCTTCGAGGTTGGGATTGCCCCACTCATCATACTCACTGGTAGTCAACGGAATGGAGGCATCCAGCATCGTGGTCACCACATCGACGAACGGCACGTTGGCAATCACCGCACGAAACAGGTCGGGACGCATATTCAAAATGGCTCCCATCAGCAACCCCCCCGCACTCCCTCCTTTGGCGCAGAGGAATCCGGAAGAGGTGTAGCCTTCACTGATCAGGTAATCAGCTACATCGATAAAATCAGTGAAGGTATTTTTCTTTTTGAGCAGTTTGCCCTCCTCATACCAGGAACGGCCCATCTCCTGCCCTCCCCTGACGTGGGCAATGGCATAAACAAATCCACGGTCAAGCAGGCTCAGGCGCTCGAAGCTGAAGGTGGCATTCATACTGGATCCATAAGAGCCATAGGCATACAGGAGCATCGGATTCTTTCCGTTGAGCTGAAGCCCCTTGCGGTACACCAATGATACGGGAACCTCCGTTCCATCGGCAGCCGTGGCATAAAGGCGGCGCGACTCGTAATCCTCCGGAGCGAAGCCACCAACCACTTCGTCCCGCTTCAGGAGCTTCGATTCGAGGGTCGCCATATCGTAATCATAAGTCGAGGAGGGGGTGGTAAAGGAGGTGTACTGATATCTCAAAACATTGGTATCCTGTACCTTATTGATGGCAACGGAAGCGTGGTAAACCTCTTCGCCAAAATCGATGTAATGCTCCTGACCGGTTCCAAACCGGATTACCCGGATTTTGGTCAATCCTTTGCTCCTCTCCGAGATCACCAGGAAATCGGTGAAGAGCTCAAAGTCCTGGAGCAGCACATCCGACCGATGGGGAATGACCTCAAACCAGTGATTGATGCCGGGTGACGAAACGGTGGCCCGCATCAGCCGGAAGTTGACCGCATTCCGGTTGGTGCGGATGAAGAAATGATCTCCGAGATGCTCAACCTCATAGAGATGATCCTTTTCCCTCGGATGGATCACCACTGCGGCAGCCTCAGGCCGGTCGGCATCTAGATAGCGAAACTCGCTCGACAGGGTACTGTAGCTCCGGATAAACAGGTAGCGGCCCGATTTACTGCGCGAGATGTCCACGCTGAAGGTTTCGTCCGATTCGTGGTACACTTGCTCCTCCAGACTAACCGGTTGGCTGGTGCGGTAACGGAAGATCCGCTCGGATCGCAGGGTTACCGGGTCCTTTCGGGTAAAGAAAAAGGTCCGGCTATCGTTGGCCCAGGAGACTGATCCGGTGGTTTCCGGTATCCGGTCGGACAGGATTTCTCCTGTTTCCAGGTTTTTGATCCTGATCTCGTACTTGCGGCGGCTGACCGTGTCCACCCCAAAGGCCAGCAGTTTATTGTCGGGAGAAGCCTGTACCCCGGAGACCGAGTAATAAGCGTATCCCCGGGCCAGTTCGTTCACGTTCAGGATGATCTCCTCCTCCGCTTCGAGTGACCCCTTTTTGCGGCAGTAGAGCGGGTATTCTCCGCCTGGGACATACCTCGTATAGTAGTAGAAGCCGTTGTCCAGGTATGGCACCGAGGTGTCATCCGGTTTGATTCGCCCCACAATCTCCTCATAAATAGTATCTTGTAGGGCAGCCGTGTTTTCCATTACCCGGTTGAGGTACTCATTCTCGGCTGTAAGGTAGGCGATCACCTCAGGATTTTCCCGCTGGTTGAGCCAGTAATAGGGATCCATCCTCACTTGACCGTGAACCTCCAGCTCCTTTTCGACCTGCGCCGCGCGGGGCGGTGCGGGGAAATCCGATTGGCGGCGTGGCGAAGGCCGGTCACAAGCCGAGTTGACAATCAGGGTCATTGCTAGCAGGTTAATAATTAAGCGTTTCATTTTATAAGGATTTAGGTTCAAGCCGTTCGCAGCCATTCAAAAAGAGAGCGTGACTATCGTGATTCCGGTTCCGCCGAAGCGAACATCCTCATCCTGGTAATGGCTCACCACGTCGATACCGGAGAGATACTCGCGGATCAGATGACGAAGTATCCCATCGCCTTTGCCGTGCAGGATCCTCAGGCTGGAAGAGCCGACCATCACGGCCTCATCGATGAATTCGGTCACTCGTTGGAGGGCCTCATCCGCGCGCAGGCCCCTGAGGTCGAGGTTCGGTGAGAAGCTGAGCCGCCGCTCCTCCAGGTCATATCCCCCAAACGGTTTGCTCTTGCCGGTAATTCCGGTCTTTTCGCGGTACTCTTTCTCCGACACGGGCTCCACCTGGTCGGCAGGCACGGTGGTGATCATCTGCCCCACCGCGATCAGGAGGCTCCCTTCACGGGTGTCGATGATCTCTCCGTACAGGTCACGGTCTCGAAGCCGGATCTTCCTTCCCCTGATCCAGGATGAGGATGCTTCCGGCTCTTTTTCCTTTTGCGGTGGCGGCTCTGCGTGGAACTTTTTTCTTGCCTTGGCCGCTGTTTCCTGTCCTGCCGCCAGGGCTTCATCACTCTCCCTCACCCGTTTCTCCAGACCCTCCTTCACCTGGCCACGGAGGTTTTCCAACTCACTCCTCACCTCCTTCGAGCGTTCCTTTTCGGCCTGGGATTCACGGATCTCCCTTATGGCCTGTTCGATCTGCCGGTTGATGCCGGCCAGCAACTCCTCCGACTCCCGCCGTGTTTCGGCTAAGATTTTCTTGCGTTCCTTTTCGGTCGCACCCACCATCTCGGTGTATTTCTGCATCAGTTCATCCAGGTCGCGCGAAGCCCTGCGGATCTTGTCCCGCTTCTCCTCCCAATAGCGCTTGTCGCGGGAGATCTGCCTGAGGTGCTTGTCGAAGCTGACCTGGTGCGTGCCGATCTTGGCGGAAGCCCGCTCCAGGACGTTTTCGGGTAGTCCGATATTCCTGGCGATCTCAAAGGCAAATGAGCTACCCGGTTTACCGATCTCCAGCTCAAACAGGGGTTTCATTTTCTGGGCATCGAACCGCATTGCGGCATTGATGATGCCCTCGGCAGCCGAAGCGAAATGTTTGAGGTTTGAATAGTGGGTGGTGATGACTCCAAAGGCGCCCGCCGCTGTTACCTCCTCCAGGATCGATTCGGCAATGGCCCCCCCGAGCTGGGGCTCGGTTCCTGCTCCGAACTCGTCGATCAGGAACAGGGTCGCCCCGTCGGCCCGCCGGATGAACTGCTTCATATGAAGCAGGTGGGAGCTGTAGGTGCTCAGGTCGTTCTCCAGCGACTGCTCATCTCCGATATCTACCATAAATTGTTTGAAAACGCCTGAAATTGAACCCTCTGCAACGGGTGGAAGGAATCCGCACTGGATCAGGTACTGGATCAGGCCTACGGATTTCAGGCAGACCGACTTGCCCCCTGCGTTGGGGCCCGAGATGAGCAGGATTCGCTTTTCCGGGGTCAGTCTGATATCCTGCGGCACGATCTGCCTCCCCTCCATCAAGAACACCAGGTAGAGCAAGGGATGCTTGGCCCTCAGCCAGTTGATCTCCGGCTGATCCGTCAATAACGGTTTACAGCCCTCCCACCGGTTCGATAGACGGGCTTTGGCCCTCACGAGGTCCAGCTCGCCCAGGAGCAGGTTCCAGCCGCCCATCTCTGGAAAATAGGGCCGCAAGGCGTTGGTCAGGTCGGTCAGTATGCGGATGATTTCGCGTTGCTCGGCCAGTTCCAGTTCCCTGAGCTGGTTGTTGAGCTCGACAAGCTCCAGCGGTTCGACGAACGCGGTCTTGCCCGTGGCCGATTCGTCGTGAACCAGCCCCGCGATCTTGCGCTTATTATACGCCGGAATGGGGATCACGAGCCGGCCGTCGCGTATCGAGGCCTGGGTGTCCTGATCAATCCACCCCTCCGATCGGGCCGATTGCAGGATACGCTCCAGGCGCCTGCCTATTGAGCTCTGAATGTGCACCATATCCTGCCTGATCTGCCGAAGAAGCGGCGAAGCCTGGTCGCGTACCTGACCATTCCGTCCAAAGACCTGGTCGAGCCGCTCCTGGATGACCGGATAGGTGCGAAGGCCGGAGGCCATCTTTCTTAAAACGGGAAAAAGGGCCCTCTCTTTGCGTTCAAAAAAGAGCTCGATCTGCCTTACCGATTGGATCAGCCGTCGGATATCCAGCCAGTCGGGGATATCCAGCCAGGCGCCGATCACCATCCCCCGGGCAACGGGATTTCGGATATCTACCGGGGCAATGTCCGGAAAATCGTTGCCGAAACGTAGGATGCCGCTCAACTCATCCGTGCCGTCGAGCCGCCAGGCCACCTCCTCCCGGTCGAAAGCGGCACTCATCACTTCTGCAAGCTCCTTTCCCACAGGACTTTCACAAAGATCGATCACTCTTTTACGCACCTGCGAAAAGCCGATCTTATCTTCAAACGTTTCAGGGTAAATCAAAGCGGGTCCTATTTATCTCCTGCAAAAGTAACAAATCAAAAAATGTTAATAATTTTCCGGACAGGCCATCACCACATTATACCAAAAAAATTGACCACACTAACCACCCGGGGCATCAGTCACATTATTTGGGACTGGAATGGTACTCTATTGAACGACAAATGGTTGTGCATTGAATCCATCAATACACTATTGTTGCAGCGGGGCCTGGCCCCGATCGACGAAAACCGGTATGCCGGGATTTTTGGGTTTCCGGTCAAGAGTTATTACGAGCGGGCCGGCTTTGATTTTACATCGGAACCCTATGAGAAGCCGGCGATGGAGTTCATCCGGCTCTATGATGAGCGGCGGACGGAGTGTGCCCTGCAGCCAGGTGCCCAGGGCGTTCTGGAAGCTGTCCGGAGGCTGGGCATCGGGCAGTCCCTGCTGTCGGCCAGCGAAAAGGGCGTACTCGAGGAGATGACGGCCCACCACGGTATCAGGGGCTATTTCGACCACCTGAAGGGCTTAAATGATCACTATGCCCACGGGAAAGAGGACCTGGGCCGTGAATTGATGCTCCAGATCGGTTGTCGCCCGGAGGAGGTCCTGATGGTGGGCGACACCTGCCACGACAGTGAGGTGGCGGCAGCGCTCGGTCTGGAGTGCATCCTGTACACCGGGGGCCACCATCCGGAGGATCGACTGATGCGTTGCGGGCGTATTCTACTTAATCGGCTGGAGGCGATTCCGGAGCTGTTAATCCGACTGCAGGCCTTTCATTGACAGCTGAATTCGCTTCCTGACCAGATCCACTTCCAGTACCCTGACTTTCACGTGCTGGTGTAGTTTCACCACGGCAGCGGGGTCTGAAACATATTTATCTGCCAGTTGCGATACGTGCACCAGTCCGTCCTGTTTCACCCCAATATCGACGAAAGCACCGAAGCGGGTGATATTGGTGATGATGCCCGGCAGGACCATCCCGGCCTTGACATCCTCGATCCGGTGCACCTCCTGTGAGAACTCGAAGATCCGTATTCGTCCGCGGGGGTCACGGCCCGGCTTGCTGAGCTCCTCCAGGATATCCCGGAGGGTGGGCATCCCGGTCTCGGGGGTGACATAGCTTTCCAGCCTGATGGCCTTCCGCCTGGCCGGATCAGCAATCAGGTCGCTCACCGAGCAGCCGCTGTCACGGGCCATTTGCTCCACCACCGGGTAGCTCTCCGGATGAACGGCGGTATTATCGAGAGGATGCTCTCCGCCGCGGATCCGCAGGAAACCGGCCGCCTGTTCGAAGGCCTTGCTGCCGAGGCGTGGAACCTGCTGCAACTCCCTGCGGCTCGTGAAGGGTCCGTTTTGCTTGATGTACTCGGTAATATTTTTGGCCAGCGCAGGTCCGAGGCCGGAAACGTACGTAAGCAGATGACGGCTGGCGGTGTTGACCTGCACCCCAACCCGGTTGACGCAGCTGACGACCACCTGGTCGAGGCTCTCCTGCAGCCGTTTTTGGTCCACGTCGTGCTGGTACTGCCCCACCCCGATGGATTTCGGGTCGATCTTGACCAGCTCGGCCAGGGGGTCCATCAGCCGACGCCCGATAGAGACCGAGCCCCTGACCGTCACGTCATAATCGGGGAACTCTTCACGCCCGACGTCGGAGGCCGAATAGATGGAAGCACCGCTCTCACTGACCACGTAGACCTCCACATCGGTTTCAAACCGGATGTAGTTGCGGATGAAGTATTCTGTTTCGCGGCTCGCGGTTCCGTTGCCGATGGCGATGGCCTCAATCTTATAGGCATCTACCAGGGATTTGACCTTTTTCGCGGCCTGGGCCGTCTCACGCTGGGGCGGATGCGGATAGATGGTCTCATTATGAACAAGGTTCCCCTGGCGGTCGAGGCACACCAGCTTGCACCCTGTCCTGAATCCGGGGTCGATGGCCAGGATACTCTTCTCACCCAGGGGTGGCATCAGCAGCAGCTGCTGCAGGTTGTCTGTAAACACCCGGATCGCCTCCTCGTCAGCCCTCTCCTTGAACAGGTTCCGGTATTCGGTTTCGATGGAGGGCCCCAGCAAGCGCTTGTAGGAATCTTTGGCCGCCATCCTTACCTGCTCCGCGCAGGCGCTGTTGTTCCGAAGAACGCGTTCGTTGATGCGTTCCAGGGCCAACTCCTCCTCCGGTTCGACGGAAACCCTCAGGAAGCCCTCCCTTTCACCTCTGAACATCGCCAACAGCCTGTGGGAAGGGCACTTTCTCAGCAACTCGCCAAACTCGAAATAGTCGGCATACTTGGCCCCCTCATCCTCTTTCCCTTTTACCAGTTTCGACCTGACATAGGCTTCCCGGTCATAAACACGGCGCACCGCATTGCGGACCCGCTGGTCTTCATTGACCCATTCGGCGATGATGTCGCGCGCCCCTTCGAGC
>JAWOHI010000327.1:0-3213 GCA_046485255.1 Bacteroidales bacterium | reverse complement strand
GTCGGGTACCAGTCGCGCTCCACTTTTTATCGTGAATTCAGGCAGGTCACGGGCGTTACTCCTAAAGAATACATCGAAGGATACAGGCAAATAGGTGTCCATCTCGCAGCGGCGACCATCTTGTCATTTTGACTGATAATCAATATCTTATAACTGTCAAATTGACAGGATCCATCCTTTGGCAAACCACTTGCGGGTGAAAGCCGGAGGAAAGAAAATGAATCTGAACAATTTTACGATCAAGTCGCAGGAGGTGATCCAGCAGGGTTTCACCATTGCGCAGGGCAATCAGCAGCAGGCGGTTGAGAGCGGCCACCTGCTCAAGTCGCTTTTTACGGAAGCTGAGGAGATCGTCAACTATCTCCTGGCAAAATTGTCAGTCAACGGCAAGGGGATCGAGCAGGCGACCGACCGGCTCATCCAGCGTTACCCCCGGGTGACAGGCGGGGAGACTTACCTGGCGCAATCGGCCAACCGGGTCCTTCTCAAGGCATTGAACCAATCGAAAGAGGCGGGCGACCAGTTCGTGGCGGTGGAGCACCTGTTACTGGCGTTATTGGATGCCGGTGACGAGACGGCCCAGATGTTGAAGGACAGCGGCTTGACCGAGAAAACCCTGAAAGCGGCCATTTCGGAGCTCCGAAAGGGGCAGAAAGTCACCAGTCAGACCGACGAAAACACCTTTGACTCCCTCAACCGCTTCGCCATCAATCTCAACGAGCAGGCCCGCCAGGGCAGGCTCGACCCCGTGATCGGGCGTGACGAGGAGATCCGCCGCATCCTGCAGATCCTATCGAGGCGCACCAAGAACAATCCGGTGCTGATCGGCGAGCCCGGCACGGGCAAGACCGCCATCGTGGAGGGGATTGCCCACCGCATCGTGAACGGCGACGTGCCGGAGGACCTTCGCACCCGCCAGATCTTTTCGCTGGATATGGGCGCCCTGATTGCAGGGGCCAAGTACAAGGGGGAATTTGAGGAGCGCCTCAAGGGGGTGGTGAAAGAGGTCATCAGCTCCAATGGCGAGGTGATCCTCTTCATCGACGAGATCCACACCCTGATCGGGGCCGGCAAGGGTGAGGGGGCGATGGATGCGGCCAACATCCTGAAGCCCGCCCTGGCGCGCGGCGAGCTCCGTGCCATCGGGGCCACCACGCTCGATGAGTACCAGAAATATTTCGAGAAGGACAAGGCCCTGGAGCGCCGGTTCCAGAAGGTGACAGTCAACGAACCCGACGTGCACAGCGCCATCTCCATTCTGCGCGGCCTTAAGGAGCGCTACGAGATGCACCACCGCGTACGTATCAAGGACGACGCCCTGATCGCGGCGGTGGAGCTTTCAAACCGGTACATATCAGACCGTTTCCTACCCGACAAGGCCATCGACCTGGTAGACGAGGCGGCTGCCAAGCTCAGATTGGAGATGAACTCCGTTCCGGAGGAGATTGATGAGCTCGACCGCCGGATCCGGCAATTGGAGATTGAGCGCGAGGCCATCAAGCGCGAGGGGGATGTCCCTAAGATTGAGCGGATCATTGAAGAGCTGGCCAACCTCAATGAGCAGCGGAGCGCCCTGCGGGCCGAGTGGGAACGGGAAAGATCCATTATCAGCGAGATACAAAAGCAAAAGGCGGCCATCGAGCAGCACCGGATCGAGGCCGACCAGGCTGAACGGAACCTCGATTACGAGCGGGTAGCCGAGCTGCGCTATGGCCGGATCCGGGAGTCTGAGCGGGAGATTACCGAACTGAACCGAAAACTCCAGGAACTGCACGTTAACGGCGCCCTGATCAAGGAGGAGGTGGACTCCGACGACATCGCGGAGATCGTCTCCCGCTGGACCGGCATACCGGTCAGCCGGATGCTGCAGAGCGAACGGGAAAAGCTGCTCCACCTGGAAGCGGAATTACATCACCGCGTGGTGGGCCAGGATGCCGCCATCGAAGCCGTGGCGGATGCTGTCAGGCGCAGCCGCGCCGGCCTCCAGGATGCCAAAAGACCGGTTGGCTCCTTCATCTTCCTGGGAACCACCGGAGTGGGAAAAACCGAGCTGGCCAAAGCCCTGGCCGAATACCTGTTCGACGATGAGAACCTGATGACCCGCATCGATATGAGCGAGTACCAGGAGCGCTATTCCGTCTCCCGCCTGATCGGGGCACCCCCTGGCTATGTGGGTTATGATGAGGGTGGACAGCTGACGGAAGCCGTCAGGCGGAAGCCCTATTCGGTCATCCTGCTCGACGAGATCGAAAAGGCCCATCCCGACGTGTTCAACATCCTCCTGCAGGTGCTGGACGACGGGCGCCTGACCGACAACAAGGGGCGAACGGCCAATTTCCGGAACACCATCATCATAATGACCTCCAACATCGGCTCTCCCATCATCCAGGAGCGGATGGAAGGGCTCACAGACGCCAACCGGGAACAGGTGTACGAATCCACCCGGGAAGAGGTCTTTGCCCTGATGAAACGAACCATACGGCCCGAATTCCTGAACCGGATCGATGAGATCATCATGTTCACCCCCCTGACTGAAAAGGAGATCGCACAGATCGTCCGGCTGCAGGTCGGGCAGGTGATCCGGAACCTCTCCAAGGAGCTCAGTCTGGAGGTGACCGACCGCGCCATAGCCTGGATCGCCCGCCACGGGTATGACCCGCAATATGGGGCACGACCTGTTAAACGACTGATTCAGAAACACCTGCTAAACGAACTGTCGAAGAAGATCCTGGCTGGTGAGATCAATCCCGAAGCCAGGCTCATCCTCGACGAAAAGGGCGGAAACCTGGTCTTCGCCAACGGATGAAACAACGACCTGTCGATCCAACCTCCTATCCGGCACGACCCACGTGCCGGTTTTTTTCTATATTTATCACCTGCCGTTGGAATACCAAAACCTTAAATTGTAATTGGTAAATCCTAAATCGTAAATTTGAACGCCTAACACACCATAAAAAGCCGAAAATGAAACGTACCGTCCTCCAAATGCTGCGCGAGAGCGCCGCCAATTATCCCAAAACCGCCTATACCAACCAAAAAGGCGATAAAGGATGGGTTGGAATGACCTACCCCGAGGTGCTCAATGAATCGCGTTTCCTGGCTGCCGGTCTTCACGAGCTGTCAACGATTTCGCAGCATACGAACGCTGCGCTCGTGCTGATTTTGTGAATGAATCGTGGAATGGGCTTATGCTCGATAGTGTTAGCGAGATCG
>JAWOHI010000409.1:0-17035 GCA_046485255.1 Bacteroidales bacterium | reverse complement strand
CAGGCGTGCTGATGTTGCCTGTTCCGCCGATGAATAGTGCTTTCATAGGGGAAAGGTACAAAAAAACGGGGCTAAGGGGTTTGCATTCTCAGGTTATCGATCAGCCGGACTTCGCCGGCCCAGGCGGCGACGAAGCAGCGAGCGGTGCCTGCGCAGGTTGAGCGGTACACGGGTGTCAGGGTTTCCTCGTCGGCAAACTCGACGTATTCCACTTTTAAGAGCCTGGTGGCGTTGATCGTGGCGATCACCTGCCGTTGGAGATCGGGCACTTCCGATTGGCCGAAGAGCCGTGCGGCTTCGCTCAAGGCGCGGTAGATCACTGGTGCAGCGGCCCGCTGTTCGGCCGTCAGGCGCTGGTTCCGGGAGCTCATCGCCAACCCGTCGGGCTCCCTGACTGTGGGGCAGGGGATGATCTCCGGACCGAAACCTTCTAAGCTGACCAGCTTCCGTATGATCGCCAGCTGCTGAAAATCTTTCTCGCCGAAGTAAGCCCTGTCTGGACTGAAGATCCGGAACAGCCGGTTCACCACGATGCCCACGCCGTTAAAATGGCCAGGCCTGAAGGCGCCCTCCATCACCTCGGCAAGGGCTCCGAACGCATAACTGGTATCGACTGGCTGGGGGTACATCTCTTCCTCCGCAGGGGCAAACACCACCCCCCCCGGGCCCAGCAGGGGCTCCAGCAACGCCAGGTCAGCCTCCAGGTTGCGGGGATATTTCTCCAGGTCGGCCGGATTGTTGAACTGGATGGGGTTGACGAAGATGGATACTGCCGTGAGGCCGTTCTCCACAACCGACTGCCGCACCAGGGCCAGGTGCCCCTCGTGCAGCGCGCCCATCGTGGGAACCAGCCCGAGAGTGCGTCCTCCTGCTTTTGCACCGGCCAGGTAATCCCACAGTGCAGACCGGGTCTTGAAAACAATCATTCCTTTGGTTTATATGATGGCCCCAAAATTACCTAAACCTCTGTTGATAAAACCGGAGGGAATGTTAACAAGTTGAATATTACTTCAATTTTTAGTACTTTTGCGTTCACATTGGAAAAATCCGACAGGATGAAAAAGCAAAGGGTTCTTTATGTCTCCCAGGAAATTACGCCCTACCTGCCTGAATCAGAGATGGCTAACACCAGCCGTTTTCTTCCGCAGGGAATTCAGGAGCGCGGACGGGAAATCCGGACCTTTATGCCACGATTCGGCCTCGTCAATGAGCGCCGGAACCAGTTGCACGAAGTGATTCGCCTTTCAGGTATGAATCTGATAATTAATGATTCAGACCATCCTCTGATCATCAAGGTCGCCTCAATTCAATCAGCCAGGATGCAGGTGTACTTCATCGATAACGACGACTATTTCCAGCGCAAAGCAACCTGGAAGGAGGAGTCGGGCGAGGAGTTTCCCGATAACGACGAGCGGGCCATCTTTTTTGCCCGCGGGGTCCTGGAGACGGTCAGGAAGCTGCGCTGGGCCCCCGACCTGGTCCATTGCCACGGCTGGTTCACCTCCGTGATCCCCCTCTATCTGAAGAAAGTATTTGCCGACGACCCCCTCTTCGGCCACGCCAAGATCGTCTATTCGGTGTATGAGGACCAGTTCAAAACGCCCCTGAACGAATCTTTCAGGCAAAAATTAGTGATGCCGGGTATTACTTCGGACGATACGGACGTTATCCAGGTACCGGATTTCATCAACGTCAGCCGGATGGCCGTTAATCATTCCGATGCGGTCATCTTCGGCAGCAAGAAAGTGGATCCGGCCCTTGATGCTTACATCCGGCAGTCGGGCAAGCCTTTCATGGAATTCCCGGGTCAGGATCAATACATCGAGGCCTATTCGGGATTTTACAAAGACGTCCTGGGGATCTGAAACTTTTAAAAAAATATGATCAAACCACTTGTGCGCAGAGCTGTGCCACGCCTGGTAACGGCTATTGTCATTCTGATACTCCTGCTTCCCGGTTGCCGCAACGATGAAGATCTGGGGTTTAACCTGACCCCGTCGGGTGAACGCTTCCGCTTCAGGGTGGATAGCTCCTCCACGGTGACGGCCGTGACGTTGAGGCAGGATTCGGTTACCTCCGAACGCCGGGAGGTAGTGATGATCGGCTGCATCAACGATCCGCTTTTCGGCCGCTCCACAGCCAGCCTGCTCACCCAGGTGAGGCTGTCTTCCAACGACGTCAATTTCGGCGAAGGCGCCCAGGTGGATTCCATCGTCCTGCTGCTGAAATACCATACTTATTATGGAGATACCACTACCCCGCAACGTATACGCGTCTTCGAAATGATGGAGGGCATCCACCCGGATTCTACCTACTACTCCAACCTCAATGTAGAACCGTTCTACGATCCGGCCAGGCCGATCGCCGACTTCACCTATCTGGCCCAGCCAAAAAAGGACTCCCTCCTGATCAGGCTTTCGGATGAGACCGGGATGAAGATCCTGACGGCGGACACCAGCCACCTGGCCAACCAGACAACCTTCCAGGAGTTTTTCAAGGGATTGTACCTGCAGGCCCAACCCACCGACGACACCGGGTCCATCATCTACTTCAACCTGGGTGGCGGCAAATCAAGGGTGACCCTCTATTACCACAATGCCTTGCACGACAGCCTGAAATACGAACTGGTCATCAACACCAACGGCACTTGGGTCGGGCTTTTCGACCACGAATATGACGGCGCTCCGGTGCAACCCCACATCAACGACACCAGCAGCACCCACGACCGGTTTTACCTCCAGGCTATGGCCGGCTTGAGGGGCTATCTGAAAATCAACCTCTCCGATACAATCACCTCCCTGATCGACTCGGGCATAGCCATTAACAAGGCCGAGCTGATTTTCACCCCGGACGGCGGCGACCCCGGCATCTTCGCCAAACCGAAATCCTTGAGGGTCTTCGCTGCCACCAAGGATCGAACCAACGAGTACATCAACGACCTGGCCCTGGGGGAAACCTATTACGGCGGGCTGCTCCGGAATAACGGGGAGTACCGGTTCAATCTCGGACGCTATCTGCAGGATATCACCTACCCCTTGGCCAGTATGAGACGGGAGAATAACGGATTGCTATTGATCCTCACGGATGAACGAATCAGTGCCAACCGCTTGATGCTGAATGCGAAGGAGGTTAAATTGGTGGTAACCTACACCCCCCTTAATTAGGACGGCGGACGGCGATCCTACCTTCGGTGGTACATCGCCTCGTAGTACGCCTGATACTCCCCGCTCGTCACCCGTTTCATCCATTCGTCGTTGGCCAGGTACCAGTCGACCGTCCTATCAAGACCTTCGGCAAACTGCAGGCTCGGCTCCCAACCCAGTTCATTCCTGATCTTCGACGCATCGATGGCATAGCGCAGGTCGTGACCTGCACGATCGGTGACAAAGGTGATCAGGCCGGCGGATTTACCGGGCACCCGGTCCAGCTTGCGGTCCATTATGCTGCATAACAGGCGGATCAGGTCGATGTTCTTCCATTCATTGTGCCCGCCGATGTTGTAGGTTTCCCCAGTCTTCCCCTTGTGAAATACCAGGTCGATGGCCCCGGCGTGATCCTCGACATAGAGCCAGTCGCGGATGTTCTCCCCTCTCCCGTAAACCGGAATGGATTTCATATTCAATATGTTATGAATCGCCAGGGGGATCAGCTTCTCGGGAAACTGGTTGGGTCCGTAATTGTTGGAGCAGTTGGTCAATATGACGGGCAGGCCGTAGGTGTGATGGTATGCCCTCACCAGGTGGTCGGAGCTGGCTTTGGAGGCGGAGTAGGGGCTCCTGGGATCGTAGGGGGTGGTTTCGAAAAAGTGGCCTTCCACTCCAAGTGACCCGTACACCTCATCGGTGGAGATATGGTAAAACCGCTTCCCCTCAGGGGCTCCTTGCCACTGTGTCCGGGCCGCGTTGAGCAGGTTGACGGTACCGATGATGTTGGTTTCGATGAAGGCCATCGGCTCCGCAATCGACCGGTCGACGTGGCTTTCGGCCGCCAGGTGAAGGATGCCATCAATGGAATGGCTTTTGAAGAGTTCGTTTATCGCTCCCGGGTCCCTGATATCCAGCTTGACGAAGGTATAGTTGGGAGATTTTTCGATATCCCTCAGGTTTTCCAGGTTACCCGCGTAGGTCAGCGCATCTGCATTGATGATCTGATAATCCGGATATTTGTTAACGAAAAGCCGGACCACGTGTGATCCTATGAACCCGGCGCCTCCGGTGATCAGGATGGTTTTCTTCATCTTTTCTGATTATTTGATTCCCCGGAGCCTTTTTTCCCAGTTCCAGGCCGACAGGAGGGTTTCGTCGAGGGTATGAATGGCTTTCCAGCCCAATATTTCGTTGGCCTTGGAGGTGTCGGCCCACACTTTTTCGATATCGCCGGCTCGCCGGTCTACTATGCGGTGGTTAACCTTTACGCCGGTTACCCGTTCGAAGGTTCGCACCAGTTCCAGGACCGAGGTGCCCTTGCCGGTTCCCAGGTTGAAGAATTCCAGCGGCTCGCTGTTCCTGCCATCGAGCAGCCTGCGGATGGCCGTGACGTGGGCCCGGGCCAGGTCGACCACGTTGATGTAATCGCGGATAGCGGATCCATCGGGAGTATCATAGTCGTTGCCGAATACCTGCAGCTCGGGCAGTACGCCGGCGGCTGTCTGGGTCACGTAAGGCACCAGGTTGTTGGGCACGCCCCGGGGCAGTTCGCCGATCAGTGCGGAGGGGTGTGCCCCCACCGGGTTGAAGTACCGCAGGGAGATGCCCTTGAGCGACTGGAAGGCACGGATGCTGTCGCCCAGGATCTCCTCGCAGATCTGCTTGGTGTTGCCGTACGGGGATTCGGCCGGAAGGACCGGAGCCTGTTCGGTTACGGGCAGCTCCCCGGGCTGACCGTAAACGGTGCAGCTCGATGAGAAGACGATCGGGGGTACCCTGTGCACCACCATACAGTGTAAGAGGTTGATCAGCGAGTTGAGGTTGTTCCGGTAATAAAGCAACGGCTTCTCGACGCTTTCGCCCACCGCCTTGGAGGCGGCGAAGTGGATGATGGCCTTCAGGTTGGGCCGTTGGGCGAAAAATTGCTCCAGCCGGGGTAGGTCGAGCAGGTCGAACTGCTCAAATTCCGGCCGGATTCCCGTGATCTGCCCGATCCCGTCGAGGCTGTCGGTGGTTGAATTGGACAGGTTGTCGATGATCACCACCTCATAACCCTCGTTGATCAGCTCCACCGCCGTGTGGGATCCGATGTAGCCGGTACCTCCCGTGACCAGGATCAGTTCTTTCATTCGGATATTTTTTTAACAGTTTGATTGGCAAGGACATATTTCTCACCGCTTTCGGGACAAACGGCCATTCCGGCCTCATCAAAGCGCAGCCGGTGACCAAACTCGCTCATCCAGCCTGTCTGGCGGGCCGGATTTCCTACCACCAGGGCATAAGGCGGCACATCCTTCGTCACCACCGCCCCGGCACCGATGAAGCAGAACTCCCCCAGGGTGATGCCGCAGACGATGGTGGCGTTGGCCCCGATCGTGGCGCCCCGCCTCACCAGTGTGGTCGTATACTGCCCGCGCCGGTTGACCTGGCTGCGGGGGTTGGTTACATTGGTGAAGACCATCGACGGCCCAAGGAACACATCATCTTCACAAATAACTCCCGTATAGATGGATACGTTGTTCTGGACCTTGACATTCCGTCCCAGGACCACCTCGGGCGATACCACCACGTTTTGTCCCAGGTTACAGTTCGCGCCGATGCGGCACCCCCCCATCAGGTGGGTGAAGTGCCAGATCCGGGTTCCTTCACCGATCGCGCAGCCGGCGTCGATGACCGCGGTTTCGTGGGCGTAATATCCGGTTTCAGTCATTGTTTAGCAGGTTTAAAAGGGTTTGGCAGATATGATCAAGCTGATCCTCTGTCATTTCGGTATGGATCGGCAGGGAGAGGACCCTCCGGCACAGGTCTTCGGAAACCGGAAAATCGCCTTCCCGGTAGCCGGCAAAGGCGAAAGCTTTCTGAAGCGACAGGGGAACAGGGTAATAGATCATTGACGGGATTCCGGCCTCCAGCAGCCCGGTACGGATCTTGTCGCGGTTGCCTTTCAGGATCGTGAGTGTGTATTGGTGGAACACGTGTGTGCCGTGAGCGCTTCTGGCCGGGATTCGGATGGCCGGGTGACCACCCAGGTGCTGGTCGTAGTAGGCGGCCACCTGCTCACGCCGTGAGATGGATTCGTCGAGATGGCGCAGGTTGACCCTCAGGATGGCTGCCTGGACCGTATCGAGCCGCGAGTTCACCCCGATCAGGTCGTGGTAGTATTTGATGCGAGCCCCGTGGTTGACGATCATTCGGATCTTCTCGGCCAGTCGGGGGTCGGTCGTCATCAGCGCCCCGCCGTCGCCGTAGCAGGCCAGCGGCTTGGTCGGGAAAAAGGAGGTGGTGCCGATATGCCCCAGGGTGCCGCAGCGCCGACGGGTCCCCCGACTGTTCGTGTGCCAGGATCCGAGGGATTGAGCGTTGTCTTCGATGACAAAAAGCCCGTGCTCAGCGGCCAGGTCGAGGATCGGGTCCATATCGGCCGGCTGGCCGAAGAGGTGGACCGGAATGATGGCCTTGGTGGCGGGGGTGACGGCCTGCCTCACCCGCTCAGGATCCAGGTTGAAGGTGAGCGGGTCGACATCGGTCAAGACAGGCTTGATCCCCAGCAGTACCAGCACTTCGACGGTGGAGATGAAGGTGAAGTTGGAGGTGATCACCTCGTCGCCCGGCTGCAGTCCGAGTGCCATCAGGGCTACCTGCAGGGCATCCGTGCCGTTGGCGCAGGGGATGACGAAGGGGGTCTCCAGGTATTCGGCCAGCTCCCGGGCAAAGTGCCCGACGGCAGGGCCGTTGATGAATGCAGCTGACTCCATCACCTCGCCAACCGCCGGATCCAATTCTGACTTGAGCCTCCGGTACTGCGACCGGAGATCGACCATTTCAATTTTTTCCATTCAGGAGATTAGAATCTGCAAACCAACTAAATTAGCCAAAAATACCCATTTTTGGATTGCCGTCCGGAGGGCTTTCGATTATTTGACCTGCCGGTTTTGTCGCACCCGATAATCTGATTATATTTGTTTATCAACCGAAACCCGATGGAATTATTGCCTTTGATCCGCCAACATCTTTATCTGGAGGATGATACGATCATCCCCGGACTGGGTGGCTTCACCTCCCGCCACTATCCGGCCAGGCTGGTCCAGGAGACTGGCACCGTGATGCCGCCGGTCAGGGAGATCCTGTTCGACGTGGCACTCCAGCACAACGATGGCAAGCTGCAGCAGCGGGTTGCCCGTGAGTGCGGGACCAACCTCTCCCGCGCCAGGCAGTTGCTGGATGATTTTGTCGGTGAGTTGAGGCACCGGACGATGGCGGGGGAAAAGATTGTACTGGAGGGTATCGGGTATTTTTATGCGGATGAGGTTGGCGGGGTGCTCTTCCGGCTGGAGCCGGGAGCCAACCTGAACCTCGATTCTTACGGGCTGCCTCCGGTGCACGTCCATCAGCTCGTGCCCAGGTCTCCGGTCAGGCTCTCCGTTCCAGGCCCTGCTGGCCGGATCTCCCGGTCGCAGGCGATGGAGGAGCCGCTTCACAAGCAGCCGGTCCTTCACGAGGGCAGGCCGCTGAGAAGAGTGCTCATTGCCGTACCCCTCCTCTTCCTGCTGGCCCTGCTGCCCAATAATCCTGAACTGACGCGGCGGGTGAGCCACGAGAAGGCCGCCCTCGGCCCCGACCCCTCCCTGTTCATCCTCGAATATCCCGAGGCACAGATCCGGGAAAGCTCCAGGGAGATCGTCTATCCGATAGGCGAGTTGGAACCGGCTGTCGAAGAAGGCGTTGAAATCGTGGAAACTCCCGCCCCGGTTGCCGTACAGACGGCACGGTACCCACTGGTTGCCGGACTTTTCAGGAGCGAAACCAACGCCAGCCGGTACGCGGAGGAGCTGACCGGCAAAGGCTATCCGGCTGCGATCACCGTCACGCCCTCAGGCTTTCATCGCATCACCATAGGCAGCTTTGAAACGCTGGGTGAGGCCCAGCAGCGGGTCAACCAGATCTACCGGGAAGATCCATCCATCAAGCCCTGGATACTGCGGTAACCGGTCAGTTAACCAGAACTTTCTCAATAATCAGCTCATCTTTTGTCCTAACCCTCATAAAAAACAGTCCCGGTGACAGATGGACCCCATCCTGGCTGTTCCATTGCAGCCGGATGTTAATCTCCCCATCTGAAGATTTTGTCTCATGAAATATGCTGGAATAACAAATGCGGCCATTGATATCCACTACCTCAACGCTCAAATCGTCGCTGTAAGCTCCGCAGATTCTCAAAAAGCACTCTCCACGGGAAGGGTTTGGATATGCAGTGACACTCAATGATGGGAGAAGATTGCGGGAGGATTTGCCGGAGGTGTTCATGTCTTTCCCCTGCGCCCATCTCACCGAAAATATGGCCACGCTGTTTTTGCCGGTGGGATCATAGAGCGTCTCACCAGTGCCCTCATCCAGCCTAAAAGATCCAATCAGTCCCGGTTCGTCACCCACCGGGATTCGGTATGTATTGGACTCAACCTCAGTTTGACTCAAGCACCTGTTCCAGATACGGACCTCATCAATAATCCCTTTGAAGGCCCTGTTGCGACGATCGACATTGCCGATTACCATGCTCTTTTCGCCCGGGTCATTCAAAGCCCCGGACGGCTCGGTTACCACGGTCAACTCCTGCCTGACCCCGTTTTTGTAAATGGTTGCAAGGGATTCCGCAGCATCATACGTGACCGACAAATGCTGCCATTCGCCAATTGTAACCGAGTTTGACGGACTGCAGACCTTGCTGATGGTTCCGTCGGCGTGTGTCATAAACAGGGTGAAGCACGCCTCATTCGGAAGCAGGATCCCTGATTGGTAAACAAACAGCTTGATCCGGTCTTTTTGCCAGATGTGGCCAGAATTGGATTCTCCAAAGCCAAGCGGCTTAACCCAACATTCAAACGAAAACTCTTCAGCCAGGCTGGTTTGTTTGATTGGAGATACATCCAGAAAGCCGCTGGGGTTATCAAACTCCAGGGCACTTTTTCCATCAAATACCCGGATAAAATCCTCAATATTTATTGACTGACTGGTGTTTTTGTTACTAACAGTCAGATTAACAGGATAATAACCCGGATTGTTAAAAACATGAACCGGATTTTCCTCGAAGGAATCCACGATTCCATCCCCGTCAAAATCCCACTCCCAGGAGGTAACGCCGGGCCTGGCCGATGAGTTGTCCAGAAAGGACACTTCCAGAGGGTAATGACCTGAGCGGTTTTCGCTGCTGACACCCGCAACCATGAATTCATCAACATTCTCCCACCAGCGGATTTGGCCATCGCCGAAACAGGCACCTGCAATATCCAGGTCTGAATCCCCGTCTATATCAGCTATATATAGCTTAAGCATATCATAGGCGTCGCTGCAAAATTCATATTCCCTGAAACGACCGGAGCCCCTGTTCTCAAAAAGGGTAACCACGCTTGAAATCCATGCAATCGAGAGGATATCCAGGTCCCCATCCTGGTCAATGTCCGTAATCTCACACTGACGGGCTCCATTGTACTTGTCTTTCATCTTATGGCGTACAAAACGGCAATCTCCCAAATTCTCGAACCATGCTACTTCATTTCCATTGTTGCAGGAGGTTGCCACGAGATCAATATCCTGATCACCGTCCAGGTCACCCGCCCTGACGGAGTTTGGCGAACCCCAGTTGATGCAGACCGGAATCTCGGTAAAAGAGGATTGTCCACCGTTTTGAAAAATGATGATATCCCCTGACTTGGCGGTGGCAATGATGTCCATGTCACCATCCTGGTCAAAATCACTGAGGGTGCAGCCGTTCACCTTGGTCCATCCGGCTTTTATGATATGTTCCGTGAAATTATTCTGGCCATCGTTCTCAAACCAGCCGATTTGATTCATGTCACAGGCCACTCCGACAATATCGATATCACCGTCAAGATCAACATCTCCCGCGATCACCCAACTTGCACCGGTCCAGTTTTCCGCAACCGGTCTTTCAGTAAATACGCCATGACCATCATTCTCAAACCATGCGAATTTATTCAACCCAAATGCCGTAGCAACCAGATCGGTATCCCCGTCAAGGTCCAAGTCAACCCCGTAGATTGACCTGGCACCCGTAAAGCCTTCCTTGATGGAGATTTCGGTAAAGTTCTGATGGCCATCATTCTGCATCCAGATCAAGGAGCCGGCACCCGAAACGGTGAGTGCGAGGTCAACATCACCATCCAGATCAAAATCGGCTGCCGTGATCGCGCAGGCGCCACCCACATTCTGTCGCACCATGTGCTCTTTCAACTGTATGTCGGAATAGCAACTCAAACCGGGAAGGAGGCTTGTCATGATTAGAAAAATGAAGCGTTTCATTTCATTAAGATTTAATGATTATTTGAGTTTGTTTGGGTCTTTTTTCTTTGCTTTTCGCTGACTGATACAACAATAGATTATCATATGCTATAAAGCTGAGCTCACCTTTCAAGAGGGCACTTCATACACTGTATCTTTCTTTCATCCGCCTGAAATAATTTCTGGAAATCTCAAACGAATGATCAATTCCCTGGATGAAAACCAGGCCGGTCCCGGTTATCTGACGAGTTATCTTTACGATATGTTCAAAATTGATTATTGAGGATCGGTGAATCCTGCAAAAGTTGGATTCAGGCAAGCGCGATTCCCACTGCCCAATCAAGGTTGCGGTCAGGTATTCCCTGCCTTCCAGGGTGTGGATGTAGCTGTAGTCCCTCGATGCCGTAATGACATTGATGGAACTTATCTTGATAAAATTGACCGAGTTACGATGCATAACCATCAGGCGGTCGTTGTAATCCAGTTTGGCAAGAGGACCTCTTTGGCTTGTATTGCTTTTCTGGCCGAACTTTTCCAAGGCCTTTCCCAGTCTTTGAGTTGATATCGGTTTCATTAGGTAATCGACGGCGTTTACATCAAATGCCCTTATGGCGTATTCATCAAAAGCAGTAACAAAAACGATGCTGCCGGTGTACTCTATCTGGTTAAGAAGGTCAAAGCCATTTCCATCGCTCAATTGAACATCAAGGAAAATGATGTCAGGATTGATTATTGGTATGATTTTCTTTGCCTCCGCAAGGGATCCAGCCTCACCGGATATCTGAACCTCAGGAAAGTCGATCAGCTTGTTTCTCAATGCAAACCGGGCAATTGGTTCGTCATCTACAATGACTGCTTTCATTTGTCTTCGCTTTTTATTTCGATTCTTGCCGTAACAAATCCGTTCTCTTCCCGGAATTCCAGCAAGTAATTATCCTGATATGCATTTTCGAGTCGTTCCCGTACATTCCTTATCCCGGTACCTCTTCCTTCTTCACCATCAATCCATCGTCCGCTGTTTTTAATGCTGATTACCAGCTTGTTGCCATCAATAAAAGCATCAATCGACAACAAAAACGGAGCGTATGGATCACTTGAGGTGCCGTGTTTGATCGCATTCTCAACCAAAGGCTGAGTCAGAAAACACAAGATTTTCCTGGGTTTGGCATCCTCCTGCAGGTATAACGAATAGCTGAATTGCTCCTCAAACCTGACTTTTTGAATCGACAGGTATTTCTCAAGCATATTGAATTCCTCCTCCATCGCGATAAAGATTTCGGTATGGGCTGTTAATGAAAACCTGAGAAATTCAGACAATTCAGTCAGCATCAGGTCGGCCTTGGCAACATCCTTATACATCAAACCTTGAATCGAGTTAAGCGCATTGAAAAGAAAATGCGGATTGATCTGGTACCTAAGCATTTGCAACTTGGATAAGCTGGCCTGGGCAACTGCCTTTTCAGTCCGGATTTTTTCCTCCATTTGCAACATCCAGTTTTTGATCCCAAAATACAATACAGCCCAGGTCAGTATGAACATGTACCAAATAAGGTTCATTCTGTAATAGCCGACGATGGTAAGAGGTGAATAACTGTCGATGAATGATTTCCAATCGCTTTCCGTCCAGAAAGGCTGGCTGAGCAAAACATCAATGGGCTCCCACAAGATCAGACATAAGGTTGAAGAGAGAAATATGACCAGAAGGGCTAACGGGATTGTTTTGACCTTGTCGAAGATCCGGCGGTAGAAATACCTTAGGAGCAGGGTTAAGGCAAACCCGATGATATAGGTGAGAATGAAGCGATAGAATACTTCAAACGAGCTGAATAGGTCGCGTCCGGTATAGAACTTCATGCCGATTGCAAGAAGCACCCAGCCGGAAATGTGCAGGATCCAGAACAGTTTGTGCCGGTCGGTTGTAACGTATTTCATCTCAAAAGTATCTTAAGATACTCTTTATCACTGACTTTAACAAAAAGTGGATTTAGGGATACCTGTAGCTTCACCATTTCAGTCGCATGATTATCTGACCGTTTCTTTTAATGGTAAAGTTCGTGCATGACCCCTTGAAAACCAATTGAATCAAGCCAATGGGCGATTAAGGCAATGGATGGCAGAATAGGCCGACGAGCGTTGGTGCCTTGCTGCGTATTATCGGCCGGAAGCTATTTCACCACCGACCCGTTGGCCCTCGGCTTGTCGGGCGAGACGAAAATGAGCCGTCCCTGGTTGTCTTCGGCCAACAGGATCATTCCTTTCGATTCGATGCCCTTGATCATACGCGGCTGCAGGTTGGCCAGCAGGGTGATCTGCTTGCCCGGAAGATCTTTAGGATCAAAATGTTCGGCGATGCCCGAGACAATCGTCCGCTGGTCGAGCCCGGTATCCACCTTCAGTTTGACGAGTTTCTGGGTCTTGGGTACGAGCTCTGCTTCGAGGATGGTGGCGATGCGGATATCCATCGCGCTGAAATCATCATAACTGATGGCAGGCTTCGCTGCAGGCAGCCCCGCCTCCCTGGCCTCATTGGCCTTTCGGGTGGCGAGCAGCTTGTTCACCTGGTACTCTACCTGGGCATCTTCAATCTTTTCGAAGAGCAGCCCGGGTTTCTCCAGCAGGTGTCCCGCGGGGATCAGCGATACGGAACCGATCCGTGACCAGGGTAGTTCATCGATGTTCAGGAATTCGCGTAATTTCCTCATCGTGTGGGGCAGAAACGGGTCGAGCAGCCCGGCGAGGTTTGCCGTCAACTGCAGCCCGACGTGAAGGATCGTGGCCACCCTGCCGGGATCGGTCTGGATCACCTTCCAGGGCTCGGTTTCGGCCAGGTACTTATTGCCCAGCCGGGCGAGGCCCATCGCCTCGTTCAGGGCCTCCCGGATCCGGAAGGCTTCGAGGCTCTGCTCCACCCGCTGCCGGATGCCGGTCATCGCCTCCAGGGTGGTCCGGTCATAATCGGTCAAATGGCCTGCCTCCGGGCAGGCGCCGTCGAAATATTTCTGGGTCAGCACCAGGGTCCGGTTGACGAAATTGCCGAGCACGGCAACCAGCTCGTTGTTGTTCCGGGTCTGGAAATCCTTCCAGGTAAAGTCGTTATCCTTGGCCTCCGGTGCGTTGGCGGTCAGGACGTATCGCAGAACGTCCTGCTTGCCCGGCATCTCTTCGAGGTACTCGTGAAGCCACACGGCCCAGTTGCGGGAGGTGGAGATCTTGTCGTTCTCGAGGTTCAGGAACTCATTGGCCGGCACATTGTCAGGCAGGATGTACTCCCCGTGGGCCTTGAGCATAGCGGGGAAGATGATGCAGTGGAAAACGATGTTATCCTTGCCGATGAAGTGAATCAGCCTGCAATCATCCGATTTCCAATACTTTTCCCAATCAGGGGTCAGCTCCCTGGTGGCCGAGATGTACCCGATGGGAGCATCAAACCAGACATACAAAACCTTTCCATCGGCACCTTCAACCGGCACCGGCACACCCCAGTCGAGGTCGCGCGAGACCGCCCGCGGCTGCAGTCCCTGGTCGAGCCACGACTTGCACTGGCCGTAAACGTTCGGGCGCCATTCGGTATGGTCCTCCAGGATCCATTTCCTCAGCCAGGCCTCGTGTTTTTCGAGGGGGAGGTACCAGTGGAGGGTCTCCTTCATAACCGGCTGACTGCCGCTGAGCATCGATTTGGGGTTGATGAGCTCCATCGGGCTGAGGGAGGAGCCGCACTTCTCGCACTGATCCCCGTACGCCCGGTCGTTGGCGCAATGGGGGCAGGTCCCGGTGATGTAACGGTCGGCCAGGAACTGCTGCTGCTCCTGGTCAAAGAACTGTTCCGTCGTTTTTTCGACGAAATCTCCCTGATCGAACATCTTCTTGAAAAAGGCACTGGCCGTTTCGTGGTGCAGTGGAGCGGAGGTGCGGTGATAGATGTCAAAGGAGATTCCGAACCGTGCGAACGCATCCCGGTTGATTTCGTGGTATTTATCTACCACATCCTGCGGACTGACTCCTTCGGCCTTGGCTTTAAGGGTGATGGGTACACCGTGCTCATCCGAGCCGCAAATAAACAGCACCTCTTTTCCGTTCTGGCGCAGGTAGCGCGTATATATATCGGCGGGGATATAAACGCCGGCCAGGTGGCCGATATGAACCGGCCCGTTAGCGTAAGGCAGGGCGGCGGTGATGAGGTGGCGGAGGTAGGGCATTTACGATTTACGATTTACGATTTATGATTTACCGGTCACTGGTCACTGGCCAACCGTGGGCAACAAATGTACAAAAGAATAGCAAAATGGACAGCAGACAGGATTTAGGCCGCGAGGGTGAGCGATTGGCGGCGGAGTATCTGGAGCGGCTGGGGATGGTCATTCTGGAGCGCAACTGGCGGTTCGGGCACAAGGAGATAGACCTGATTGCCCGGGAGGGGAACGACCTGGTGATCGTGGAGGTGAAGACCCGAACGGCACCGGTGCGGGAGTCGCCCGAGCAGGCCATCCCTCGCGAGAAGCGTCGGTTGCTGGTTTCGGCGGCGAACGCCTTTGTCCGGTTCAGGCGAATCCCGCTCGACGTGCGGTTTGACGTGGTCAATGTCGTTTTCGACCGGGGAACGGCGGAGGTGACGCATATCCGGGAGGCGTTCTATCCGACCCTTTGAGATCTTTTCTAATAGAGCAGGTTACATCCCCTGATGTCGGAGCCGTCGAACCGGCCCAGCACCTCAAACGTGCCGTCGGGGTGGGCCCTGCCGAGGTCCTGGGTCTGGATGAACGAGCAGGAATGGCGGTTGGCCAGGTCGATGACATCGATCCCGCCTGTCTTTCCTGCCGGCATTCGCCGGAAGGGATCGTACGGGTCGCGGATGAGCACCCGCATCTGCGGCGGAGTCCGGAAAATTCCGTGGCCGGCCGACCAGGCCTGGGAGAGGAGCTCGGTCATTCCGTACTCCGACCAGATCACCGGCACAGAAAAGGCGCCCGTCAGGATCTCGTGCAGTTGTTTGCGGGTGAGCTCCTCGCGGCGCCCCTTCATCCCGCCCGTTTCAACTATGATGCTGTTTTTCAGGGGTATCGGATGCTGTTCGGCCAGGTCGATCAGGGCAAACGAGACTCCCACCAACAGGCTCCGGCGCCCCACGGCTTCCAGTTGCGCCAGCCTTCCGGCCAGCTCATCCAGGTCGTGCATGAAAAAGCCACTGTCGGGGTTGCCCCCTATTTTCATCAGGCGGTCGATCATATAGACCAGGGAGGAGTTCGACCGCTCCAGGTAGGAGGGCAGGAGGGCCAGGATGCAAAAATCGGCAGGATCGCCTACCAGGAGCCGGAACCCCTCCTCAAGGCTTTGGAGGTAGAGGCTCTCGTCAAGGACATAGTGACTGCTGGTTTGTACCCCGGTGGTGCCGCTGGATTCAAAGACCAGCTGTTCCCGCCCGGGGCCGCTGACCACCCGGTGGGTCCTGAAAAATTCGACCGGAAGAAAGGGTATCTCCTCGAGACTCGAGACTCCAAGCGGGTTGCAATCCAGATTCTCCAGATACTGACGGTACACCGGGTTCTCCGCCGCCTGAGAGCGGAAGAGGGAGAGGGTATCGTCTATGCTCTGAGTCATCGCTGGTGGTTAAACCTGTCAAGTCTTTAAGACTTGACAGGTTTAAGATCAATGTCCCCTTATTGCTTTGATGCCCGGAAGCACTTGCCCCTCAATGTATTCCAGCAGGGCGCCGCCTCCGGTGGAGACGTAGGAGACCTGGTCGGCGAGGCCGAACTGGTTGATGGCGGCAACCGAATCGCCTCCGCCAACGAGTGAGAAGGCCCCTTTCCGGGTAGCCTTGGCGATGGCCTTGGCGATCTCCACGGTGCCATTCTTGAAGTTGGGCATTTCGAAGACGCCCATTGGGCCGTTCCAGAGCAGGGTGGCCGAATTTTCGATGACGTCCGAGAATTTTCCGATGGTTTCGGGGCCGATATCGAGGCCCATCCACCCTTCGGGTACGGCATCAATGGCGGAGAGGCTGGTAGCTGCCTCATTGTCAAACTTATCTGCGTTGACGCCGTCAACCGGCAGGATCAGTTTGACTCCCTTTTCCTGCGCGATGCCGATCACCTTTTTCGCCATTTCGAGGAGATCCTCTTCGACCAGAGAGTTGCCCACTTTTCCGCCCATCGCCTTGATGAAAGTGTAGGTCATTCCTCCGCCGATGATCAGGTTGTCCACCTTGTCGAGCAGGTTCTCGATGATGGTGATCTTCGTGGAGACCTTGGCTCCGCCGAGGATGGCGGTGAACGGTTTCTTCGGGTCCCTCATCACCTTGTCGATGCTGGAAACCTCGCTCTCCATTATGTAGCCGAAGAGCTTATTTTCGGGAAAGTAATTGGCGATGATCGTGGTGGAGGCGTGGGCTCGGTGGGCGGTGCCGAAGGCGTCGTTCACGTAGACATCGGCCAGTTCGGCCAGTTTCTTGGCAAACTCCGGATCTCCCTTCTCCTCATTTTTATAAAAGCGCAGGTTTTCCAGCAGGAGCACTTCGCCAGGTTTCAGGGCGGCGGCCATCTGCCGGGCCTCTTCACCGATGCAGTCGGGGGCGAACTGGACCTGTAGGCCGAGTTTGG
>JAWOHI010000405.1:0-8681 GCA_046485255.1 Bacteroidales bacterium | reverse complement strand
CCTTTTGATGCCACCTGTGGCAAATGGGTGATATTCAAGACCTGTCGCCCTTCGGCTATCCGTGCGATCTGTGTTCCCAGCTTGTCGGCGATCTCTCCCGACACCCCCGAGTCGATCTCATCAAATATCACCGTCGGAATGTCCAGCGAGTCACTGATCAAATATTTGATAGCCAGCATCAAACGGCTGATCTCTCCGCCCGATGCCACTTTGGAAATCTCCTCAGGGGCCTGGTTCTTGTTGGCCGAAAAGAAGAACTTCACTTCATCCGAGCCATCCTGGCCGAAGAGATCCCTGGTTTCCAACCGGATTTCAAAGCGGCCGTGCGGCATCCCCAGCTCCCGCAACAGGGTAGTCACCTGGGATTCGAATACCGGGAGGGCTTTCCGCCTCTCGCGGGTCAGATCCCCAGCCTTATCGGCCAGCCAGGCTGACGACTGCTCCAGTTGCGCCATCAGTGCATTGAGCCGGTCGTCCGTGGTCACGATCCCTTCCAGCCGTGCCAAGAATTTTTCCTGCAAGCTGATCAGCGCCGCCACGGTCTCCGCCTGATGCTTTTTCTGTAACGAGAAAATCAGGTCGATGCGCTCCGACACCCGGCTCAGGCGACCGGGATCCGGCTCCACGCGGTCGAGCAGGCGGCTGATATCCTGCCTGATATCGTCCAATTCAATGTAAACAGCCCGAAGGCGGTCGACCGGATGGCCAACCTCACGGTAAAAGCTTGCAATCCCCTCGAGCTCGGAGGCTAGGTGCTTTAACTGACTGAGAATGGCTTCATCCGCATCGTGCAGGTCGTTCACGGCCTGTGCCAGGCGAGACTGGATTTCGGCGGCGTGCTCGAGCATTTCCTGCTCCTCCAGAAGGGGCTCCAATTCGCCATCGGTGAGCCTGGCCTGTTCAAGCTGGTCAAACTGAAACTGGAGATAATCCTGGTCAGCCCTGGCCTTGCTCAGCTCCGCGGTTATCTGCCGGATATCCTTCTCCAGTTCCCTATAGTTCTGATATCCAAGATTGTATTCTCGAACCACCGGATTAAGC
Source organism: Bacteroidales bacterium (assembly GCA_046485255.1). Classification (GTDB taxonomy): domain Bacteria; phylum Bacteroidota; class Bacteroidia; order Bacteroidales; family UBA12481; genus UBA12481. The sequence continues at coordinate 7,640 of JAWOHI010000405.1, read as the reverse complement.
CTGCCATACGAGTCGAGAACGTGTCGGGCATACCCCGAGTCATTCAGCAACAGGTTCTGATGTTGTGAATGAATATCCACCAACCGGGATCCGATTTCACGCAACACGTTGATATTAACTGGCGTATCATTGACAAAGGCGCGCGATTTTCCCTGTGGAGTGATCTCGCGGCGAATGATGATGGTTTGGTCAAAATCCAGGTCGTGGTGCTCGAATAATTCATTGAAATCCTGATCCTCAACACTAAAAAGGCCCTCTACGAGGCATTTCTGTTGCTGATCCCTTAAAACGGACGAATCGGCACGATTTCCAAGAATCAGGGAGAGTGCCCCGAGCAGGATGGATTTACCAGCACCCGTTTCGCCGGTAATCATATTCAACCCGCCGCCGAATTTCACTTCCAGCTCAGAGATCAGGGCATAATTTCTGACAAGCAATGATACCAGCATCCTTGTTTCCTGTCTTGTAATGAACTAACGGCTATCAGTTCCCCGCCTTGATGATACGGTCCCATTTAGCGGTATTCGCCGGATCGATCTCCTTGAGGGTGGTTGCTATCCGGTTGCGCTCGTCAGGGAATGACTGGGAATAGATATTCAGGATCTCATCCGATTTGGCCGTAAAGAAGACCTGAAAAATCATCGCCGTGGGATTCTCCCGGTATGCCGGCCGCAGTTCGGTCAATGCTTCAGTGATCTCCGCGCGACTCTCGTCGGGACGCTCCGACATACGGTCGAGACCCATCCGGTGGTAACGGTAAAGGCACGAGCGCATTGCCCGGTAACGGTCGTTCATCAGGTTCTCAACCATCCAATAGCGGTTCCGGGTGTTCTCAAAAGCCCTCCAGCCCGACTCCTGGGCGTTTTGCGCATTGGTGACAATCGCTTCCGCACGTTGAAAGAAGAGAGTCCCCCCTTCTGGTGAAAACGTATCGTAATCCAGCCCGAGAATGATGTTGACATAAAAGGCCACGATCGACACCAGGTTCGAAGTGAACATATTCTCATTGAGGACGAGAGGCTCGAACTCATTGAATTTAAAGCGGATATCATTATCACGGTGATTGAACATCACGGTGGTGAGCGACGTATTGTACACCGGCCTGCTGCTCTGGATCTGCAGGGTCCCCTGAAACTCATCATCGGAGATCCGGTCGGTGATGTTGAACATCAGCTGGCACTGGATCCGCTCCTGCTCCTTGTAGATATGGTCGGTCCAGTTCCGGGCATTGACAAACTCGTAAATGGCCTTTCTCAGGTTTTCGTAGATTTCGCGATTGGAACCCTGCACCTGTGGCGACACGACGCTCACGTTGCAGTTGAGCTCCTGCGCCAGCAGTGCCGACCCATAAAGCACTGATATAAAAACAATTAACAGTTTACGCATTCGTCATCCCCCAGATAAGGTTAAACACTTCTTCCACGATATCCTCCGCCACCACCTCCTTGGGCTTTAACTCAAAATCGCTTCGTTTATTGCCCCGTCCAAAAATCGTAATGCGGTTGGTATCAGTTCCAAAACCAGCGCCCGCTTCCGTTAGCCTGTTGAGCACAATCAGGTCCAGATTTTTGGAAACCAGCTTATTAACGGCGTTTACCTCCTCATTATCCGTTTCCAGGGCAAAGCCGATCAACACCTGGCCCTCCTTTTTGACACGCCCCAGCCCGGCTGCGATGTCCAGGGTGGGCTTCAGCGTAATGCTCAAGTCGGAAGGGGTCCGCTTGATTTTCTTGTCTTCAGGAGTGGCAGGGGCATAGTCGGCCACGGCGGCGGCCATTACAGCGATGGCGGTATCAGGGAAGAGGGTGATTGCGGCTTGGTTCATTTCGGCAGCCGAGGTAACCCGGGTCACCCTGATACCAGGGTGGACGGCTTTGAGTGCCACCGGTCCGGAAATCAGGTCGACCGAAGCACCCTGATTGGCGAAAGCCCTGGCAAGGGCATAGCCCATTTTTCCTGATGAGTGGTTGCTTATGTAGCGGACCGGGTCGATTTTCTCGAGGGTGGGTCCGGCAGTGATCAGGACCCTTTTCCCGCTAAAGCGGCTTTTTTTTTTGAAGTACTCCTTCAGCCAGGCCACGATCTTTTCTGGCTCCTCCATCCGGCCTTTTCCTTCGAGTCCGCTTGCCAGCTCTCCCGTGGCCGGTTCAATGACCAGGTCTCCGCGCGACTGGATCAGCTCCAGGTTATGGCGGGTGGCCGGGTGCGCCAGCATATCCAGGTCCATCGCCGGGGCGACCGCAACCGGGCACCGGGCCGACAGGTAAGTGGTTAGCAGGAGGTTATCGGCTATCCCAGTGGCCATCTTGGCAATCGTATTGGCGGTAGCCGGGGCGATCAGGAGCAGGTCGGCCCAAATGCCCAAATCAACGTGGGAGTTCCAGGCCCCATCGTCGTGGTGAAAAAAATCCGATAAAACCGTATGGCCCGAAAGGGTGGCCATAGTCACCGGTGTTATGAACTCCCTGGCATAGGGAGTCATTATGACTTTGACCTCGGCCCCCTCCCGGATCAGGAGGCGGGTAAGAAAGGCTGCTTTGTAGGCGGCGATGCTTCCGGTAATCCCTACTATGATCTTTTTACCCTTGAGCATCCGGGGTTTCTTTACAATACCGAGGGTTCCGAATCCTGCACGGCGTCGGCGGTCCTGAAATAGACCTTCCCTTCCAGGAACTCCTGGGTGGCGATCAGGGACGGCTTGGGCAACCGCTCATAAAACTTCGATATCTCGATCTGCTCGCGATTTTCAAAGACCTCCTCCAGATTATCGGTGAAAGAGGCAAACTCTTCCAGCTTGGAATTCAGCTCCTGCTTGATCCCCACACTAATCTGGTTGGCTCGCTTGCCAAGGATGGCCACACTCTGATAGAGGTTCCCGGTCGGATTGTCAATCTCTTCCAGGTTCCGGGTTACCGTGGTGAGTGAAGCATTACTTTTCTTGTAATCGATCATATTGAAAAGGTAATTATTTCAAATTTTACTAAAGATATTTCTGGGCACTGGCCTGAATCCGTTCGGTCTCCTTGATGTACTTCGAAGCCGGAAACTCCTCCCTGAAAACCAGGCAGGCCTCCACGGTTGAAGTGAAGCGCTCCTTCAACTTATCCACCACCGAATTCCGGGCCAATTCGTACGACGATTTCACCACCAGGTAGAGCAGTTCTTCCCGGTAGCGGGTATCGGGAAACTCCTTCAAACTGTTCTGAAGGGCGGTGATGGCCGCCTTATATTCGCCGAGCTTGTAATAGAGACTGGCACTTTCGAAGGATTTCTTCACCAGCTTGTCCTGGAGCTCATCAATCAGGCGGTTGCACTCTTCCACCCTCGGACTTGCGGGATAGCGGTTCATAAAGCGCTGTAGTTCCTGGATGGCCAGGTACGTGTTGGCCTGGTCGAGATTCGAGGAGGGACTGTCCTCGTAATAGCACCTGGCTACCATAAATGCACACTCCTCAGCCAGCGGAGAAGCCGGAAAAGATTTCACGAAATTGCCAAAATAGTACCCGGCCATAATGTAATCCTGCTGGTGAAAATAGCAGTAGGCGTGGTGATAAGCCACCTGCTCCGCCCTTTCAGTCCCCCTGACAATGGTCAGCAGCTCTTCCAACAGGGTGGAAGCCTTGGTGTAATCCTCCTTGGCGAAATACTCCAGGGCTTTTTCATACTTCAGATCGTAGTCGCTGCTTTTCAGCAGTTTCGAATATTCACCGCACGAACTCATCAGAAGTATCAGTAAGCCAACTGATAAGTATCCGGGTATCAATTTTTTAAACATGGCGCAAAGATAGAATAATTTGCGGTATTTATACTGAAATTAGCTTGCCTTGGAAAAGAGTAATTTTGGACATTGGATGATAATGCTCAGATCACGGATATTAACTAAATACTTGCATCGTGGACATTTATGATAAGTTAAAACGCAGTATGGGGCCGCTTGGGCAGTATGCCAGTCAGGCGGACGGTTATTTTGTGTTTCCGAAACTGGAAGGTGAAATCGCTCCCCGGATGAAGTTTCGTGGCAAGGAGGTTCTTACCTGGAGTCTGAACAACTATCTCGGGCTCGCGAACTACCCGGAAGTCAGGGAGACCGATTCCCAGGCAGCTGCACGCTGGGGACTCGGGTACCCGATGGGTGCCAGGGCGATGTCGGGGCACACCAGCCTGCACGAGAAGATCGAACAGCAACTGGCTGAATTTGAGAAGAAAGAGTCGGCCTACCTGCTCAACTACGGATACCAGGGTATGGTCTCGATCATCGATTCCCTGTTGGATCGCAAGGATGTGGTGGTGTACGATTCCGAGGCTCACGCCTGCATTCTCGACGGGCTCCGGATGCATATCGGCAAAAGGTTCGTCTTTCCGCATAACAACATTGAAAACCTGGAGAAACAACTCCAGCGTGCCGAAAAAATTGTGTCCGAGACGGGCGGGGGCATTCTTTTAATTACCGAAGGGGTATTCGGGATGTCGGGCGACCTCGGCAAACTCGACGAGATCGTTGCCCTCAAGAAGAAATACCGTTTCCGCATCCTGCTCGATGATGCCCACGGCTTTGGGACGATGGGTGAAACCGGTTCCGGGGCCGGGGAGCATTTCGGCGTACAGGATGAGATCGACCTCTACTTCGGCACCTTCGCCAAGGCGATGGCGCTGATCGGGGGATTTGTGGCCGGTCCGGCCGATGTCATCACTTTTCTGCGCTACAATATGCGCTCGCAAATATTCGCCAAATCCCTTCCAATGCCTATCGTCGAGGGAGCCATCAAAAGGCTCGAATTGCTGCGGACGCGCCCGGAACTGAAGGAACAGCTTTGGAAAGTAGTGAGAGCACTCCAGAGCGGACTCAGGGAGAAGGGGTTCAACCTCGGCAATACCGAATCACCGGTAACCCCGGTCTTTTTGACCGCCACGCCACCGGAAGCTTCCCAGCTGGTTTTCGACCTGAGGGAAAACTACAGTGTTTTCTGCTCAGTGGTGGTCTATCCGGTGGTACCCAAGGATGTGATCATGCTCAGGTTGATCCCAACGGCCGACCATACCCTGGAAGATGTTGAATACACCATCAAGGCCTTCTCCGAAATTGCCGTCAAGTTGCAGAATAGAATGTACGATCGGGAAAACATTGCTGTCTTCTCATAGCATTTCATTCGATACCAATCGATTATCCCCCGGCATTCCCGGGGGATTTTTTTTACCGGTCCGGCTGATTACCTTTAACCGGTAAACCAAAACGACCACATGAAGCGGATTGCCTTATCGACTGTTTTCGTCTGCCTGCTGATCCTGATTCCGACTGGGATCTTATCACAGGTTGGCCAGGAGCGCTATAACTGGGAACAGGACAAAGTCAGCCTTATGCTGAAAAGAGCGGACGCCAGACAGGACAGTCAGATCATCTGGACCTATCACTTCGATCCCCGGCATAAACCCTTCTTTCACCCGGTCTATTCCCTGGATGGCATCCTGATAACCAGTGAGGCGCCGGCCGACCATCCCTGGCACCTGGGGCTCTGGTTTTGCTGGAAATACATCAACGGGCTCAACTATTGGGAGTACCAGGGGGATCCCAAACTGGCCGTCAGCGAAGGCCGGACAAATCTGGTGGGCACCCGGATCCGAAAAAGCCGAGACGGCTCGGCAAGGATCACCCAGAAACTCCTCTATCATCCCTGGGAGCGAAAGGATCAGCCGGTGATGAAGGAGACCCGGACCACTACGGTTACCGCACCTCGCAGTGACCGTGGCTATTTGATCAGCATAGAGCACCAATTCACGGCCCTGACGGATGTGTTGCTCGATCGCACTCCTGCTCAGACCAATGCCGAAGGAATCGCCTGGGGCGGTTATGCCGGTCTCTCCATCCGTTTCGACGGCCAGCTCTCCTCACCCAGGTATTTCAGTGCTGCCACCGACTCCATGAAAAGCGGTGAGCGAGCGCCCTGGGTATCAGCGCGGCTGGTGGCTCCCGACGGCAGAAAGGTTCAGGTAACGATCCTGGAAGATCCGGGCAATCCGGGGCACCCAACTCCGTGGTACTGCATCAACCGGCCTGCCCAGCAATTCTGGTTCTATTCGCCGGCCATTCTTTACCACGAGGCATTGGCGCTGAAGGCGGGTGAAAAGTTGGTGCTGCGCTACCGGGTGATGGTAGCCGGGAGCATCAAGGGTGATCCGGAGTTGTAATAGACCAGCGTGATCTACCCGAGGTAACGTTCGGCATCGAGGGCGGCCATACAGCCTGATCCGGCTGCGGTTACAGCCTGCCGGTAATGCTTGTCCTGCACGTCTCCACAGGCAAAAACACCCGGGACGTTGGTCTTGGTGGTCCCCGGAATGGTATTGATGTAGCCGGTCTCGTCCATATCGATAAAAGGCTTAAAAATCCCTGAGTTTGGCGTGTGACCGATGGCAACGAAAAAACCGGTAATGTCAATTTTCACCTCTTCTCCCTTGCCATTAACCAAAATCGCCCCTTCCACCCCTTGCTTTCCGACAATCTCCCTGGTCACGTGTTCATAGAGGACTTCCACATTGGGTGTTCGGGACACTTTCTCCTGCATCGCCTTTGAGGCTCTCAGGTAGGGCTTGCGCACGATCAGGTAGACCTTCCGGCAAAGCCCGGCCAGATAGGTGGCCTCTTCGGCGGCTGTGTCGCCTCCGCCGACCACGGCCACATCCTGCCCTCGATAGAAGAATCCGTCGCAGGTGGCGCAGGCGGAAACGCCCGATCCCTTGAACTTCTCCTCCGACTCGAGACCGAGATACTTCGCGGTGGCTCCGGTGGCGATGATCACGGCATCCGCCTCGATCAGATATTCATCATCAATCCACACCTTATGCTTGGGGCCCGTGAAATCCACGGCGGTGGCCAGTCCCCAGCGCACCTCGGTCCCGAAACGCTCGGCCTGTCGCTGCAAGTCCTCCATCATCACCGGTCCGGTCACCCCATCGGGGTAGCCAGGGAAATTTTCCACCTCGGTGGTGGTCGTCAGCTGCCCTCCGGCCTGCAGCCCTTGGTAGAGCACGGGTTTGAGGTTGGCCCGGGCTGCATAAATGGCAGCCGTATAACCGGCCGGACCGGAACCCAGGATAAGAACACGCACGCGCTCCTTCACCTGCAGAGGAAGGAGCTTCTCTGAAGAGCTTTCGGGAGAGGGGATCGAAGAGAATTGGATCATGATATTCAGATTTATAATTTACGATTTACGATTTACCATTTAGGGTGGTAAGGTGTGACAAAATTGCAGTTAAAAGTTAAGAACATTCCGGTTGACTCCAGGCCAAAAACCGTACCGTTCAAGATTGTTTGAATATCCTGAAAAAATATTACTTTTGCACACCCACACCCACACCCACACCCACACCCACACCCACCTCCGGGATGTAGCTCAGCCAGGTTAGAGTACTCGTCTGGGGGGCGGGGGGCCGAGAGTTCAAATCTCTCCATCCCGACCAACACAAAAAGCCACTGCGCAGCAGCGGCTTTTTTATTTTCAGGCCGAGCCGAACTTGTTCGGGTGAGGGCTGGAAATAAAAAATGCCGTAAGCCCGAAGGGCGCGGCTTTTAGGGTTGAGTAGCCCCCCCACGGCGATCGCCGCAGGCAATCTCTCCATCCCGACCAATGAAAAAACCGCTTCAA
>JAWOHI010000347.1:0-7881 GCA_046485255.1 Bacteroidales bacterium | reverse complement strand
TGATCTCTTTTGACCACATTGACTCCGGATTGATAACCATCTGTAAACAAGATGTGTATCTGTTCATTCCCTTCAAAGAACTGGATAAGCCAACTCCCTGCCCGTCCAAGCCTGGCATTGACCGAGTCGAGCGGCAAAAAGGCCAATGCGTTCCTGATGTTGGAAAGCCCTGGATTGGCTGATTCCAATTCGGCCGCGAGCCGCTCCTTAAGATGGATCCGTTCAATCAACTTTTTGATGTACTCACCGTCATCATCCGGATATTCCGTGATCATCCGGTTGAAAAAACGGATCATCAATTCGTTCTCCCGCAATTCCCTGAATTTTTCTTCCCCAAGATTCCTGAACCTGATAGCCCTTAATGTCCCGAGTTGATTGAGCAGAAGGCGGTAACGGCCATTCTCCATAAAGGTGAAAATATCAGCCAACCCCGCAGCTGAGGGGCCTTCCCGGTAGAGTTCGGCTGCGGTTGCAATGGCCTGGCCGTATATGGGATGGGCCTCCCGCTCCAAAAAAAGCCGGTCCGCTTCTTCCGTGAAGGATTCCCAAAGGTGACCGATCAGGGAATCACACAGCTTCAAACACGATAAGGCTTGACGTCCAAGCCAATAGTCCTGTGGCCTTCTGTTCCGCAAAACCATCAGGAGTGAAGACTTCTCCCGAAGAATCTCGACCATTTCCACATTCTTGTCAATTTGTGCCAGGTTTGGGAGGTCTCCAGCATCTCCCCGGCCTTCAAGCCCCCTGCTCCCTGAAATGAGGGCTGCCTGATAATAGCGCAGGGCGCTGTCAGGCTGGTTCTCTTTCAGGAAAAACCTGGCCAGGTCCAGGTTGGCCTGGGCAACCATTTTATGGTGATTGCCAAACCGAACGTGGTTGAGTCTCCGGGATTCCCTATAATGGCTGACGGCCTCAGCCGGCTGACCGGCCATCTCGCAGAGAGCGGCCTGAATATCTTCACAGATGCCAAGCTGCTCGACCGATTCCAGAAGGAGCATCGGCTCCGAATGTCCGACAGATGCCCGAACCAGCTCTTTTCGGTCGCCGGCCCGGCGGAGCAACTCCGGATGATACCCGCAACGGACAAGCGTATCTTCAATAGTTTGGATGGCCTGTCTTACCTGTTTCGCTGCCTCAGCAGGGTTGCCGAGATCCAGCTCGATGTAGGCCAGGTTCCCGTAATAAGCCGATCGGTCGATGGCGGTTCCTCCATTACTGATATTCAGCCTTATGGCTTCCAAGATATGCTCCCTGGCCTGGCCCAACTGGTTCTGGTCGCGGTGGAGGTTGGCCAGCAGCGCGTGGCAGTTTTCCAATTCCCGCTGCTCACCTTGTTCCCCGGCCAGTTTCAGGGCGTCCGCTCCAAAAACCACGGCCTTGGCGTACTCTCTTTTTCGCCTGTAAAGACTGGCCTGACTGTAGCTTAGAAGTATAAGCTCCTTCTTTAAATTGGGGATTTCGCCTCCTTCCAGCATCCTCCTTGCCTGGATAAATGCCTCACCGCCTTGTTCAAAATCTTCCAGAACCCAACAGTATTCATAAGCTACCTGCTTCTGGCAGGCATAGGCCATCGAGGGGTTGGGGAATCTCCCGGTAAGAAGGATTTCGCCCGACTGCTTCAGGAAGAAGAGCGCTGAATCGGGCATACTCATCCTGGAATAGACCAGACCAATACTGAAGCCTGCAAGTCCCACAATATCAAAATGTTCAGCAGGCACCGAATCCAGCAGTGAGAATGCCATACGGTAAAATTCAATGGCCCGGTCGTACTGTCCAGTTGAGCTATTCAGGTAACCCAGCCGGTTAAGGACCACCAGGCGCTGTCCTGGGTTTAGCGGTTGGCTCAGGAGTCGCCCGTAATACCAGGATGCGGAGTCTGGGGGCAGGGCTTGTCCCGACCAGAATGGCCCGGCCCTCGTGAAATCCGGATATCCGGACAACTGTGCCAGTAGTAGGGAATCCCGAATATACAGATTTTCAAGCAATTCTGATTTTCCGGTGGGCAGACCGCACCCGGAAAAGATCAAAGTCAGGCAGGTTGAGATCCCCAGGACAAACTGCTTCATGGGTTTATCGGCAACAGAGTGAAATCAATTATAGATCAATATGTTGCAAGGAAAAGCAAATAGATCGAACCCAGCCCGGCCACCACCCCTGCAACACCCCCGAGGGCTGCAGTCTGAGTCTGCTTGCGGTCGTGGGTGGTGAAGTGGGTGTGGAGGGTGGGCCACAACACCCCGAGAACGGTCCCCGTCACCGCAACTGGTATTAAGGCCTTACCCCACATCCAATCGGCCAGGGCACCGGCATACAAGCTCCCCACTGACCCGAGGCATCCGCCGATCATCCCGCTGAGAAATGTCCGGCCCCGACCGTCGGCCGGCCCCGCACCAATGGTGTAGAGAGGGAAAGTGTTTGATGGACAGCTCATTTCATCGACCTGATCCATCAGGGAGTTCACCTGGTCCTGATCGTAGTGGAACAGTCTGCTCGTCTGGGCCTGCATCAGGGCGGAGGCTGCCAGCAAGAAAATAGCTGCCAAAGTCAAGGTTTTCATCTTCATTGGCTTAGGTTCAAGGTTAGGCCAAATATAATGGAACCACTCCATAAAAGGGATACCGATCGTCCAATAACAGCCGTTCTCCAAGGTCGTAGTCGGGGCGCAACCTGCCGGACAGGTCATCAGGAATGGGATGGTTGTAGTGGATATAGCGGAAGAGCAGCTTCGTACCCGCGGCCGATTTGGCACAAATCATCCGGAGCAGGGCGGCGAATTCGTCCTTCGACATCCAGTCGCCAATGTTGGACAGGTGAAATTTATTGAAATGATTTTCAGGATATTGTTCTGCCATTTCCTTGAAAGTGCCCCGCTTGACCACCAGGTTGTCGTGGTTGGCACGGATCCTGGTCATACCCCCTTCCTCGAGGTAATCCGGCAAGGCTTCAGGAAACAGCACCTGGTTGAAAAAGGTGAACTGCAGGTAATAATTCCTCCTCGCTGGCGTGGCCGTGCAGAAATCCCTGAGCTTGCCGTAGAAAAATTCGGCAGAGTTCCGTTCGCCGCTGTGAGTGAGGCCTGCCGGTGAGATGCCCCGCTTTTTGTAAACGCGTGGATGGAAGACGATCCGGAAAATGCCCCTGAGCAGGCCGGTGGACATATGACGGTCGAAATAGGCTTGCTGGTCGGCCACCGTGTCCATCTCAAACAGCCGATAAAGGTGCTTGCGGCCTATGAGTATCAGGCCAAGCCCATTGAACCGGGCCATGTACTGCTCAAACCGGGCCACGTTGACCGGGCCACGGTCGACGGCTTCGGGATGGCTTTTCCAGAAAACCTGGTCAGGATCAGGTAAATAGGGAGCGACTTTTTCAAATAACTTTCTCCTGGACTCCGGCGTAGCCTTTACGAAGCCGGTCAGGGCCGCTGCCTCGGCAGGCTCCAGCGACCGTACTGCCGCCAACTTGAGCTGGGCCAGGCGGTTCTGGTTCTCCAGGATGTCAACCGCATTGATGTGTATGTCATAGTTAGCCAGTAGGTTGAGCGGCGTATCGCCCGCACTGCTGATGCACAGCAGCCGGTCGCCGTCGTGCAGGTCAAGTGCCCGGGCGTCGACATGCGAATCTTCCTGCGTGATCCCGTATTCGAACAGGGGTTCCATTTTCAAAACCTGGATTTAAATGATATGCCAGCAACGCTTTGATCGAAAAAATGGTGCTTCTCCGCCAACAGGCCGATGGCCTCGATGGCTTCCATCGTGATCCGGCCCTTAAGCGGCAGGTCAAAGGAATCAAGTCCGCACAGGATGGCCTCCGCAGCGCAACAAAAGACGCTGCCTGCCGGGGTATGGGAACTGATCACAAAGCCGGGGTCCTCCGGCAGGTGGATGAAAGAGGCGAACGGCAGGTCAACGACATTGGACATCTCCTTGACCTCCTTGCTGATGGCCCCCGGGATCGACAAGTCGGAAATGATGATCTTTTCCTGCGAATTGAAATGGTGGGCAAACAGGATCGGGTCGTTCGTATTGGTGGCGGCAATTATGATGTTGCATTGTTTGATATCCCCGAGGTTCGTGGTCAGATGGATCCGGCTACCACTACCCTTAATCCCTTCCTGTTCGAGGTCGTTCCAGAAGGTTTTCAATCTCAGGCTGTTGCGCCCGACCAGAAACACCTGATCGAAATTCAACCCCGATTTCAGCAGTCCTTCGGCTACGATTGAGCCGATATTCCCGGCTGCTCCGACCACTGCCAGTTTTTTCTTCCGGTTGGGCCCGAATTCCCTCCCGATGCCGGTCACCAGGTTCCGGATGCCCGAAGCGGCGGTCAGGGTGTTGCCGGTCACCAACCGCGCGTTGCGGGGTTCGGTCAGCAGGGCCCCGTTGTTGGCCAGGATCGAGGTATATCCACCCAGGCTGATGACTGTGGCTCCTGAGGCGGCGGCCCTATCGACCGCATCCTGAATCCTGAACAGGACCTTCTCCCGTTTACCCTGGCGGTTGAGCCGCTCCAGCTCGGCCACGTCAACGGGAAGGGCAATGACACTTAAATGGATGCGTCCCGAGCAGATGTTTTTCGCGAACAGCCAGAACGGTTTCAGGTCGAGCAGGACCTGCATCCGGTTGAACAGGATCCTCAGCCCTGTATCCGATGCCTGGCAGATATCAGGATCAAAAATTCGCAGTTCTTCTACCGGGTAAGCGAAGTGAACCACCAGGGCCACCTGCCGGGCACCCGGAACGGGTGAGTCCATTCGGGGATAGAGATAACCGTTGGGTGCCTTTTTATCCCTGTTGTCTGCAAACGGGTCCCCATCCATCAGCGGCCGGAACAGGTCATAAATCTTCCTGCAGGCGATCTTGTCCGCCAGGTCGCGGATAGCTGCGGCAAAACGGTTGATTTCCTCCTCCGTGATCAGTGCGGATGGCTCGATCCGCAACATGTTGGGAGCCGAGACGGTGGGAAGGATGCGGACCCGGTGAATGTTCAGCAGGTAGGAGGCGGCCAGGAGCCCGAGCAGTTCTTTTTCGGACAGAATTCGCAGAAAGATGGACTCGCTGCCGGCAAAGTCTTGAAGCCTGATCCCCTGCATCAGACCCGTGCCCGTAATTTCCCGGATGGCCTCCGGGTAATCCCTTTGCACCTGCTCCAATTCTTGCCTGATCCGCTCTCCCTTGCTGGCAGCCGTTTCCGGGATACGCTCCTTCCTGATGATCGTCAGCGTCTCCAGTGCTACCCGGGCGGCCAGGCCACCGTTGGCAAAGGTGGCGGTGTAATATTCCCCGAACCCGGTCCGATAGCGGTTCTTGTTGATCAGGACAGCGGAAATCTTTTCAAAACCACCTCCCAAGGCCTTGGCAAACAGATAATAATCGGCCTCGAGCCCTTCGGATGCCAGGAAGGTGCCGGTCCGTCCAAGACCGCTCTGGATCTCGTCCATTATCAATGGGAAGCCGTGCCCGGATAACAGGCGCAGCAGATCGTGGTTGGCCACCCGCACACCGCCTTCCCCGATGACCGGTTCGGCGATGGCCGCAATGATGGATGAGTGTCTGAAAGGCCTCACCACATAATCCCCATCGGCAAATTCAACCCTGGACAAATCAACCACATTCGACCGGATGATCTGCTCAAGCGCTTCCTGCCACGCTGCATCCTCGTCATCAATGAACAGGGGTTCCAAAGCCAGGATATTGATGAAAGCCTCCCGCTTTTTCCGGTTTCCAAGCAGGGACCGGGCTGCGGCCGAGTGCCCGTGGTATCCGTTTTTCAGGGCGATCACCCCGACCCTGGTCTTCTTGAGGATCTCCCGGTTCCGGTCCCAAACCTCCCGCAACAGCTCACCGGCCTGATCCCCGTACTGCATCAATTGGGTGTGTTCCATCTTTTCCAGCTCTTCCCGCCACTCGAAAAGGGCGTGGTGCAGACTGATCTCGACCGCCTCCGCCCCGGTAGATCCGAAAATGGTGTAATAGCTTCCCCCGGTGATCTCCCCAACCCGGAGATCCAACTCCCCACCCAGCATTCCGGCATATCGCTGGATGCTCCCCTGGTCCGACAGGGCGATCTCGTCGCGCTCCAGAAAATCCCGGATCACCTCCTTGATCTCAGGACGGTTGTGGCCGATCAGGTTGATCCCATAGCCTCCGGCCAGGTCGAGCACCTCGACCTCGCGGCCGTCGTGCCAGACAAACAGCGAATCTTTCCAGGATCTGTGATAGGCATAGTCCAGGCCTGATGCTTGAAGCAGGTTTCCGATAAGGGGATTGTGGTGGCGCGTGAAGGTGTTGGCGATGTTGACCGGACTTCTGACATCGGTGACGCATCGGTCGGGCGAGAGCGGATCTGTCAGTTGCTCAATTAGTTCGTGGTAAGTGGTGTCAATCTTGTACTGAGATACCCCTCCCTTCACCGTTGTGGGAACCGGGCTGTTTACCAGGGCGAACCGACTGATGAATCGGTGGCGCGACTCGAAGGGCTCCAGTGAGGTGAAGAGGCGGGTGTTGGTTTCACCGATCAGGTTGCGAAATCGGTTAATAGTTTCACGATCGGCCACTTCACCATCCGGAAGCCGGTCATTATCCAGGAAGATCAGGGCAGCCAGGCCTGGCCGGCTCCGAACCGGGAAGAAGGAGAGGTGGTTGGATATCTTGTAAAGACTTGAATAGTATTTTTTTATGGCATTCAGTGGTATCTTGACCCCGAAGCCATCCTTGAAAAAATCCTTGTTTTCCCGGCCGACAAAGTAAATCTTCCCCTCTCTCCACTCCACCACGTCGCCCGTTTCAAAATAGCCGTCAGGACCCTCCGGGCTTGTATCCGGATTGGATGGCATTTTCATCCCGAAAGAGGCCTGGATGAACATACGGTAGAGCCCCGGCTCCCCCTCCATTCTTTTCAGGCCGATGGAGATGCCGGGCAAGGGTTCGCCCAATGAAGCCATCTCCGCCCTGCTGGGGTGGTTCAGCAGCAGGGTGTTCAGGGCCTGCTGCGTTTCGGTGGTGCCATAGGCATTATGCATCCTGATGCCGAAAGCTGATTCGATTTCGTTTATGGTTCGTTGGTTCAGCGGGGCACCGGAGGAGATCAGCGCCTTGAAATCCTTTGCCATGGATTCCTTCAGCTCCGGAAAGTTCCGCATCAGTTCGAGCATCAGACTGTAGACTGCGGGTCCGCCGGTGATATGTTCCGGCTTCATTTTCAGCAATAAGTATCTCACGATCTCTGGCTTTTCCTGAAACCACTCCGTGTTGATCAGGCAGACCGGCGTGCCGGTCCAAAGCGCGTTGATGAACGCCCTGATCCCCATCGTGTGGGTAAACAGGGGCGTGAACCCGCGTCCTCCGAGCCGGGAGGGATCATATAGCCCCGCCTGCTGCCACGCCAGGCAGTTACGGATATAGGCCCCCTGCTCGTAGGTCACCAGCTTGGACTTGCCTGATGTTCCCGAGGTTGATATCAGCAGAGCCTCCGTACCGGGGTTAGTGGTGGCCATTGATCTCCGAATCAGTTTGTCATCCAGGTAGTTATATTCGGAGATCTCCTGATAAATCAATCGCCTCATTCCGAAAGTGGTGACGTTATCGAAGCAGGGCAGCCGGTGTTCGCCGACGATTCTCTCGATCCTGGTCAGGACTGATTTTTCATTTTCGTGATGGTTCAGGGCATTGATCTCGTCCCTGGGGATGATGACTGCCCGGCAACCAGTTGATTGAAGCCAGTCGTCCAACTCATTGGTCTCCATAAACATCGGGAGCAGAACCCTGACCCCGAAAGCAGTGAGGGCAATGAACTGGAGGGCCAGGAAGAGCTCATTATTGCCAGGGATGTTGGCCAGCAGAACGGTCTGGCCGGGCTTGATCTGCCTGGCTTCAAATTCTT
>JAWOHI010000330.1:0-4287 GCA_046485255.1 Bacteroidales bacterium | reverse complement strand
GCTTTGGGGAAAAGGATAGCCAGGGGGATTCCCGGCATCCCGCCACCGGTGCCGGCATCCAGAATGCGGGCTCCCGGGTGGAAAGTCACCAGGCGTGCGATGGCCAGGGAATGAAGCACGTGGTGGATCAGGAGGTTGTCTATGTCTTTCCTGGAAATGACATTGATCCGCTCGTTCCAGTAGCGATAGAGGCTGTTGAGGCGTGAGAGCTGGTCAACCTGATGGCTGGTCAGCTCCGGGAAATAGCGAAGGATCCGGTCCACCTCAGACCTCCTTGGATTTGATAATATTGTATAGCAGCTCTTTTGCCCTGAAGAGTTGTGCCTTGATGGTGCCCAGGGGAAGGTTCATCTTTTCGGCGATCTCCTCGTAGGAGTACTGGGAAAAGTACCTGAGTTTGACCAGTTCGCCATACCTTGGTTTAAGCTGATCCACGACGGCCAAAAGGAGGTCGGTCTTCTGTTTGCGGATCATCTCCTCTTCGGGGTCGGCAATATCTGATTGAAGCTGGACTGGTATATCGTCCTCCGAATCACGTCCCTGGCTGTCGATCGAGATGGTTTTGGTTCGCTGCTTCCTCAGGTGGTCAATCGCGTTGTTGTTGGCGATCTTGAACAACCACGTGCTGAAGGCATAATCCGGTTCGTAGGTGTCAAGGTTCTTGAATGCCTTGCCGAAGGCCTCGATGGTGAGGTCTTCCGCATCGTCCTTGTTGTATACCATCTTCAGGAGCATAAAATAGACCGAGTCCCAGTACCTTCCCAGCAGCTCGGCATAAGCCTGCTGGTCGCCGTGAAGTGCCTTCTGAACCTGGACGTAGTCCTGTTTGGCCCGGTTGGATAGATCTGAAAACATCACCAGCTGAATTTATTACCCTTTCGAAGCCTGTTCTTCAAGATCAGGATGGCGTTGATCCAGGGGATCAGGAATTCGTAAACCAGGGAGAAGAGCCAAATCCCTTTTTCCTGAAGCCGATGGATGGTCAGTTTGGTGATCCATAGCCTGGTGACCAGGCGAACGAGTGCGAGGATGATCAGGTAGCCGGCGTATTGCCAAAACCCGAGCAGCACTCCCAGGCTGACGTAATAGAGGACCCGGGTCACGCTTTCCAGCCGGATCAGGGCTTTGTGCCTGAGCCGGTAATGGGATGCCGAGGCCAGTTCATCCCTCTTTTGTCTGAGCCAATCCTTGAACGTGTGGGGTGGCTCGGCTGTCAGGATGCTGGCGGCGTCGATTTCGACTGCGGTGTTCAAGGCGGTAGCCGCCTGATTGACGAAGAGGTCGTTTTCACCTGATGGGAGGTGAAGTTGGCGGGCGTATCCTTTGCGGCTCAGGAAGAGGGACTTCCGGAAAGCCAGGTTCCTGCCGTTTGCCTTGAATGGATTGGCTTTCAGGGCAAAGCCAAGGAACTGCTGGGCATCCATCAGGGTGTCGGTGCGAAGGAAGAGGTTGACCAGCCGTTTTTCGCGCCGGTAGGCACAGTACCCGATCACGATATCGTATTTCATCAGGAAATTCGACTGCATTTGCCTGATCCAGCCGCGTCCGGGAGGCCTGCAGCTCGCTTCGGTGAACAGCAGTTGCTCGTGCCTGGCGGCCTTGATGCCGATGGTCTGAGCCAGTTTTCGGGCGTGCGGGTAGGGATGGTTCCGCTCAATGTGCGTGACATAGAGGTGCGGGAATTGTTTCTGGAACCGCGCCAGCAGGTCGGCGGTCTCATCCCGGGATCCTTCGTCCACTACCACCACCTGGAATTCGGGATAATCCTGCTCAAGAATCAGGGGCAGGTTGGCCTCCAGGCTGGCTGCCTCATTCTTCACACAGAGGATGACGGTAACCGGGTCGGTGTCCGTCTTGATGTTGGTCTTTTTGTGCCGATGCACCGGTCGGTAGTAATGGAGGTAAAAAAAGAGCTGAACGGCCCAGGAGAGCAGGGCAACCGCGGCGAGGCCCAGGAACAGGTAATCGGTCCAATCAGAAAGGGAAAACTCGAATAGGGTTTTAATTATCTGATCCATAAACGGTTAGGGCAATGGTCGGCTTTTCTTAACGGTGACAGGTCCCCAAAGATAGTTTGAAAAAAGAATATCTTTGAGGTTTTGTTCATAATGGAATTTCGAATTGAATCCAGCGATCCGGGCAGCCAGGCGAGGGCCGGGATATTCAGGACCGGACACGGTGAGGTGCAGACGCCGGTTTTTATGCCAGTTGGCACCGGTGGTACCGTTAAGGCCGTCCATCAGCGGGAGTTGAGGGACGACATCGATGCACCGGTCATCCTGTCCAACACCTACCACCTCTATCTCCGGCCGGGCACTGCGGTGCTGCAGGCTGCCGGCGGGCTTCACCGCTTTATGGGTTGGGAGCGGCCCATCCTGACCGACAGCGGTGGGTACCAGGTGTTCAGTATGGCGGCCAACCGAAAGCTGAAGCCGGAGGGAGCCTGGTTCAATTCGCATATCGACGGGTCGAGGCACCTTTTCAGCCCCGAGCGGGTGGTGGAGATCCAGCGGGCCATTGGCTCCGACCTCACGATGGCCTTTGACGAATGTACTCCCTATCCTTGCGACCAGCGTTATGCGGCCACCTCGATGGCCCTCACGCACGACTGGCTGGTGAGAGGGATTGCCCATTTCAGAAATACCGCTCCGCTCTATGGCCACGAACAGCATTTCCTGCCAATCGTCCAGGGCAGCGTTTATCCCGACCTCCGGCGAGAGTCGGCCGAATTCATAGCCTCAATGGGTATGCCGGCCAACGCCATCGGCGGATTGTCGGTTGGCGAACCGGAGGAGCTGATGTATGAGATGATCGAAGTGGTGAATGACATACTTCCGGCCGACAAGCCGCGTTATCTGATGGGTGTAGGCACGCCCGTCAACCTCCTGGAGGCCATCAGCCGGGGGGTCGACCTGTTCGATTGCGTCATCCCAACCCGGAACGGGCGGAATGGAATGCTTTATACACGACGAGGGATCATGAACCTCAAAAACGAGAAATGGAAGCTCGACTTCAGTGTGATCGATACCGAGAGCGATTGCTTTGTCGATCATCACTATACCAAAGCCTACCTGAGGCACCTGATCGTGACGGGGGAGCGGCTGGGAGCCCAGATCGCCTCGGTGCACAACCTGGCCTTTTATCTCTGGCTGGTGCGGGAGGCGCGCAAACAGATCCAGGCAGGAACGTTCACCCCCTGGAAGGAGTCGATGATCCCCCAATTGAAAAACAGGCTCTGAGACGATGCTCAAAAGGCTTGATATCTACATCATAGGCAAGTTCCTCGGGACCTTTTTCCTGGCCATCGGCCTGATCACCCTGGTGGCCGTGGTGTTCGACTTCTCCGAGCGCGTCGATGACTTTATCGAGCACAAAGCCCCCTTGAGGCTGATCCTTACACAATATTACCTGAACTTCATACCCTATTTCCTGAACCTATTCAGCTACCTGTTCGTGTTCATCGCCGTCATCTTTTTTACCTCCAAGATGGCTGTCCACAGCGAGATCACGGCTATCCTGGCCAACGGGATCAGCTACCACCGGATGTTGGTTCCCTACCTGACGGCAGCATTATGCATTGCACTGATCAGCTTTCTCCTGGCCAACTACCTGATCCCCTATACCAGCATCGCACGGCTCGATTTTGAGGAGAAATACCTTAACAAGATCATCGGGCCGCCTGAACGGGATATTCATAAACAGATCGACAAAGGGGTCTTTATTTATGTCGATAATTTCAATCAGCGAAGCCAGCGGGGGACCCGCTTTTCAATGGAAAAGTTTGACGACGGGGTTCTGGTTTCCAAGATGATGGCCGATTATGTCCAATGGGATACCCTGACGAAGGCGTGGCGGGCCCATAATTACTGGATACGGGAAATCGACGGGTTGAAGGAGACTATCACCACAGGCACTTTTAAGGATACCCTCCTCAATCTCGACCCCGGCGACTTTAACCGTCGGGCCAATATCGTGGAAGCGATGACTACTCCCCAGCTTAAGGATTTTATTGACAGGGAGTTGAGTCGCGGACACGGAGATGTGTACTATGAAATTGAGCGCCACCGGCGGCAGGCTGGGCCATTCGCGGTTTTCATCCTGACCGTGATCGGCGTTTCGCTCTCCAGTCGACGAATCCGGGGGGGGATCGGCATGCATATCGAGTGATCTTGAGCGGTACCGGCAGCGCACCCGCGCGGAGCACCAGCGCCAGGTCCTGCGCCGCCTGCAACGACCCGCCACCGAGCGTGATCTGGCCGCTGCGGCCGATCGAGCTCTGGATGACCG
>JAWOHI010000182.1:0-7901 GCA_046485255.1 Bacteroidales bacterium | reverse complement strand
GCGCCATGAGATCGAGCACCCGCTCGGCGTCAAGAAACTCCCCCACGGAGGACGCCAGGTAGTCGTACGCCTCGCTCGACCCGGACACGATCCGCCCGATCCGCGGGATCAGTTTGTGAGTCAGGATTCTTCCTGAGGACGTAAATGGGATTGGGCTCGCGCGGAAAGAGCCCCGCCTCCCGCAACCGGTCCTCCCTGACCAACTCAGCCCGGGCCAGCTGGTAATCATCGTGCCATCGTTCGAGCCCGACACGAACATCAGGGTAGTAGAGGGAATCTTTGGGTATCAGGGATGCCTCAAATTCCCCCTTGAGGAGGAATGTCTTTGACAAACGGACCCACTGGATGGTGTCATAACAATTGAACAGCGAATAGACCACGGGGATGGAAGGGGCTTCAATCACCGGATCGAATTCCGTGCTGCAGGAGAGAAGCCCGGCTGCCAAAAGTAGCTGGAAGATATGGAGGACTCTACTCTTCATCGCGGAAGCATCGGATGTACTTGGCGTAAACCTGAATTGGAACGGGATTCCCCGGATTGACCCAGCGGTAGGGCACCGCCGCGACCAGCCAGGAATAGCGCTGAAAATTGATCGACCTGACCGTTTCGATTTCGCTATCAGGATATTGAGTGCCCCTGGCCGGCGGATCAGAACACCAGTAACCGACCAAGTCCGACCCAATGGAATAGCCGACCAGGCCGGTGGAAGGGTCTTTTACCATCTGGCCGAAAAATTCCAGGTTGAAACCCGATCCAGCATCCGGCCCCAGGTAATAAACCAGGTCGGCCCGGTGATCCGGGAAGCCCGTCAGGAGCTGCTTCCATTCTTTAGTGGACGGGACATGCCAACCCGGCGGACAGATCCCACCCGGACCGGCATTCCAGCCATAGTTCATGGTCTCGTTCCAGGTGTATAGTCCTCCGTAATTCTGGTTATCCGGGTCGTTTTCATAATGAAAGTATTCGGGAACCCCATTGTCCAAGCCATCCGCAGAATCCGGGATGGGAACGCCATAAGCGAGGTTTTCGGTCATCACCCACCGGCCGTTGATCCGGGCGGTGCGGTACACCTTCCCGTCGCGCGGATCAACCAGTGAATCCTGAAAAGGGTTCCTGGCAATGAGCAGGATGCTATCCTCGATCTCTGCCGTTAATCCTTGGTGATCAATCACCTGCATCCTGATTTTATGATAACCGGATCCGCGGAACCGCCTGACCTCCTCTTTCCTGGTCGAAAAATCGGTATCCCAGGACTGATCTCCATCCCAGTCCCACCGGTATTCCAGGCTGAGGGCATAGCTCCTGCGGTCACTGGTTTTACTGGCATCAAAATGGAAAACCGTCAGGCTGTCGCCCATCCGCGGGAAGATCTCCAGGGCCGGCACGGGAGGCTCGTTCTCCGGTTTGCAGGAGGCAAAAAGTCCTGCGATAATCAAAATACAAGTTGGGATTAACCGAGGAGCCATAATGGCCTATTAAGTAACCGGGGACAGCACCAAGTTACGAAAATTCAATAACTTTCGTTATTCACGACATTCACGAAATGAAAATTCTCTCATCTTCCACCGCCTTGGCCCTTCTACTATTGATAAACGGTTGCACCGGCAACCTGTCACGCAAGGATCTTGGGCTGATTAATCTTGATCTTGAAACATTGGCCCAAAATGAGGTGTCCTTGGGGTTATCGGATCTGGCCAGAAAAATCGAATACATCCGTCTCGAAACCCTCCCGGAGGCCTTACTGAACCCTACCCGGATCATTTACCGGAACGGGAACATCGTGGTATTGAACCGGAACGGCAGCGTTCACCTGTTTGATTCCGAAGGCCGGTTTATCAGGCAGATAGGCCAGATTGGCGGAGGTCCGGATGAATACCTCGGCGCGCAGTATATGGAACTGTCAGCCGACGGGTCATTGATCCACCTGTACTTTACCCGCGGGCGTTCATGTTACACCTACGACCTGGATGGAAACAAGGTGGGATCATTTCAGCTTGCCTACAATAGCTGGCGGTTTGCCCCGATCGGTCAGGGAAAACATATGATGATCTCGCCTTACGGTGCTTTTTCGACAGACTCCCTGCCTTTCCTATTTTTTGTGCAGGATGAAACCGGGCAGGTGATCAGGAAATATCCATCCACCAAGGTCATGATGATGATGGGAGATTTCTCGATCGGCAACTTCTTTGTCACGCCGAAGCGTGTGTTGGCTTATCAGCCATTCTGCGATACGGTTTTCAGCGTCGATGACCAGGGTGGCCTGAAACCGGCCTACCTGCTTGATTCCGGCAGCCACCGGGCACCCGATGAGTTTTATGACGACATGAATGAGGTTATGGAGCTGGCGAAGGACTATTTCATCTCACCCACCCTGACCGAAACCAGTGATCTTCTGTTCATTCGGTTTAGAAGGCTCAATAAATATGAATACGGGCTTTATGATTTCAAAAAAGGTGAAATACGTTCGATCAAGACCGTCAATAACCGGATGTCGAATAACCTGGATGGTGGCCCGGATTTCTGGCCATCTGGAAGTGATGGCGACAAGGTGGTTTACCAGACCATCCTTCCGGTTGACCTCCTTAATCCTGATAAAAGACTAACAAACAATCAGATTAAGATTAGTGATCCTGCCGCCGGGGAACATTATGGCAAGATGCTAAATACTATTAAGGTTGATGACAACCCGATCCTGATGGTGGTCACACTGAAGTAACTCCACCAAACCTCCATGTTCCGTTTTGATCGGAATAATTTGGTATTTTTAAAGAATTGCGTCGTTTCCAGACTTATGGGGATCCTCCTGTTTGACAGAACGATCTTTTACCGTCTCATAACCGGACTGATATTGATTTTGACCTGCACCAGCCTGCACGCCCAGCAGGTTATTGTCAGAGGCACGATTATCGATCAAAAAACGATTGAGCCGGTTTTTGCGGCAACCATAACCGCTAAAGGATCAAGGGGAACTGTCAGTGATCCGGACGGCAAATTCGAGATCCGGGTGGAGGCCCTACCCGTAACCCTGACCATTTCACACGTTTCATACGGAAGGCAAAACATTGAGCTAAAGAGGCTTCCGGGAGAACTAGTCATTCGATTGGAATCCAATATCACCCGGATTCCGGAAGTAATGATCTCAGGAACCCGGATGCAGGTGCTGAATAAAAGGGCCAGGTTCTCGGTGAGCGATTATCAGATCGACGGCAAATATTTGTGGTTCCTGGGCTTCCAGGACAATTCACCAAAAAAAGGCAGGCTCTTCCTGGCCAATCTGTACGGAGATACCATCAGTTCCTTTCCGGTAAAGGGGGACGAACGTCTGATTAGGAGCTGCTTCGGCACCATCCACCTGATCCGCAAGGATACCGTTTTTCAGCTATTCACCCGAAATGATTCGATCTGGCTGCTTTATCCGGAGAAAAAAGACTTTTTTCTCGGCATTATGAGCGCTTTTGAGACCTCTTTCAATGACGGCCTGGCCCGGCTGGAATATAAACCGAACAGCGACCAGCTCTCGCTTGTTTACATTGACTCCACACTGATGGCGCCGGCTGTTGTCAACCTGAACAGGAGTTGCCCGGAAGAAAAAAACTACATGGAAAAGCGATATGCCTGGATCGGCCGGTATTTTGGGTCAAGGACCCTCCAACTGGTCATCAGCCAGCAACTGGGCTACTATTTCCAAACCATGCGCTCCTCATTGTTTGCTCTGCGTGACACGTTGTATGCCCTTAATCTGAAAGATAATCAGCTCCACGCCTTCGACAATGAACTTTCCGAATTCCGCGTGGTTCCCATTTCATTTCACCTTAGGGAAACGGCTGATATCACGAACGTTTATATTCCATTTCAGATCATTTTGGACCGGCAGCTTTTCCGGGCTTATGTGGTCTATCATCTGAACAGTAACTGGAGTATTGTGCCGCTTGACCAAACCACCGGCTTAACGGGCCCGGAGATACAAATGCCGGCCATAAACGCAATGCATCAGCTCACCATCCACGGAAACGCGCTCTATTTCCTCTATCCCGAAAAAACCTGGCCATACTATCAGCGGCTTTACCGGCTGGCATTACAATGACTGCAGAGGCGGATGGGTGATCCACCCGACAGGGAGCCTCCCCGGCATATCCCATTTTTCCCCTATCTTTCCGCCTTTATAACTTGCGGATCATTTATGGAAAGACTTTCACAAAGGGCTACATTTCTGATATTTGCAATTTCGCTGGTATTTCAGGGACTGCTGTGTGCCCAGGATCTGAATGTCGCCCGCCAGCTTTTTACCGACCGGAAATACGATGAGTCCGCCCGGATCTTCTCATCTGTCGCCAAGGGGAGTCCGGCCTATGCCGAGAGCCGGTATTACCTCGGGCAGATAGCTACCCGGAAGAGCGACCTGAAAAACGCGGAAAAGTATCTGGAAGAGGCGGTGGCTGCCGATCAGAAAAACGCCCGGTACCATCAGGCGCTGGGGGCTGCCTATGGTCAGATCGCAATGAGCGGGGGCCCGCTTAAGCAGGCCTCGTATGCCGGGAAGATTAAGTCGTGCTTTGAACTGGCGGCTAAGTTCGACCCCAATGATCTGACATCCAGATGGATGTTGTTTGCGTTCTACCTCTACGCGCCTAAGGTGATGGGCGGCAGCCCCGAAAAAGCCACCTCAACGGCCAGCGAACTGCTCCGGATCAATCCAGCAGAAGGCAACCGGGCTCTCGGTATGATCCATCAGAGGAACGACCGTAACGACCTGGCCGAACGCTATTTTAAGATGGCCGTCAACCTGGCGCCCGACAGCCTCAAACACCACTCCCAGCTCGGCTCCTTCTACCAGTCGGTTGCCAATTACGACCAGGCCTGGGTTGTCTATGACAAAGCGCTGACCCGGTTTCCGGGCAGCCGGAGCCTTCTTTACGAGTCAGGCAAGGTATCCGCCCTCTCGGGGAAAAACCTCGCGACCGGCGAAAAGGCACTCAACGATTACATCAACGGATCAGGCACCCGGGAAAGCCGCAACGTGGCCTCAGCCTACTATTATCTCGGACTGATCGAGAAATCAAAAGGCAACAAGTCTGCGGCGCGCAAGCAGTTCGAGCAGGCCCTGAAACTGAATCCCGATCATAAGCCATCGCAGGAGGCCATTAAGGAATCCCTCTGACCGGCCTGCCCGGAGACGCCAGGGTAATCAAATGCCTATTGCCATTTCAAGGTGAGCTTTTTCCAACCCGGCTGTTCGCAAAGCAGCCGCACCCTGACCGTCCGGTCGTCAGCTGCCGGAATGGTTTTTGCGTCCGCCTCTCCAGCCCCAGCCGTTACAAGCACCAATCCATTGCCGGCAAATGTCAGATCCATCGCCTCACCCTCCACCAGCCTGACCATTCCCGTCAGCTCCTTTCTGCCCTGATCCCACCGCCAATCGCGGGTCTCCTCCATCCCCTGCATCAGGTGCCGGTCGGTGGAGAGCAGCTGCGGATGGTCCGCTTTTACCCTCAAGGACAGCATCTTGGCCTCACCAGCCCTAAACTGCAGCGGCACGGTATCCGCACCGGAGAAAATACCTAAGAGCCGGTCGTCCCAAAACTCATAAACATAGTATTGGATTCCCGGATCCAGCTCCAATCCCCCGAAATAATCGGGCGAACTCAGGGGAAAATTCTTTTCTGTATTTTTCTCGTTATCAGGATTATAAACGGCCACCTGCCACCAGTCTGAACTTATTTGTGCGACAAAGGTCTCCGGAAACTTTTTCACGAAGGCATCGACCGGCCTGAACGACACCCATCGATCCGGGTAAGGGAAGATCCTTGACAGATCGTGTAGCAGGTCAGGGCTGAGCCGGTCGAAGCTGTTGGCCATCAGGAACCGGCCGCAGGTGGCATACATCAGGGTCAGCATCTTGCGCACCCCGTCGCGGTTTGATGGCTGGACCTTCAGCAGGTTCTTGGCATCCATATCGTAGCTCACCACCTGGCGGTTCTTGTACCAGCGAAGCGCCCCCCTGGTGAGCATCTGGGGCGACATCCGGTCGGTATCGCCCCAGATTCGCTGGCTTGACACGATCCCCAGGGTGATGTCCGATCCGTGGTCGAGGTTCCGCTCATCAAGGAATGCATCAGGACCCAAACCGTTGCGCGCCAGTTGGAAGACATTCCGGTAGGCCGCCGCGGTGGTCGACCAGGCATCCTCCATCCCTCCATAGGGCGACCAGGCCGTGTAGGGGTAATCGTACATCAGGCCTTGCACGCCGCCTTCGGCCAGGTTGCGGTACACCTCTTCCATATGGGCGATGAAGCCCGGGTCGGTGAAATCATACCCGCCCTTGCCCTTGATCATCCAGTCGGGATCGGGGATGGTGGCATCCGGGCGGTTAAAGAGCATATGTTCCGGGAAGGCCTCCGCATAATCATCCGACCGCCGGCCGGCCTGGAAATAGGTCAGCGGAATCCCGCCTCGCTCCCGGATGGCCTGCGCCCATTTCCTGGTCGTTTCGTATGGCGGCTTATAGTGCCCGGGGCTTACGTCCACATTCCGGTCGGGCGGATTGGCGTATTTCCCGGTGCCATACATCCGCCAGTGCTCATCATCCCACCAGCCCTGCTCGTTGTTCTCCTCATAGGCGTCCGGAACGAGCCGGATGGATACCGGGCTATAGTTGAGGAAACCGGATTTGACCACCCGGTCCATCTCCTCCACGGCACCGGGAGCATCGTTCACGGATGGTCCGTCGCCGTAAAGCTCGTGCTGGGCGTACCAGAGGCAAACCGTAGGAAACGTATAATACTCGAGGTCAACCTGTTGAAAGTCTTTCAACATCCGCCCGTACTGCTCCAGCGCTTCAAAAGGATTGGCCGGCCCGATGGCCAGGTAGAAAGCATCTTCAGGGAACCAGTGATGACCGGGATCAATGCGCTTGCCCACGGGATCCTTCGCATACAGGTCGAGTTGCAGTTTTGAGGCTTTCCCCGCGTCGGACAGTACGGACCTCCCTTTCCCATCCAGATCAGTGCTTACCGAACCGCTTGCGATCATCACCCTGGCAACCACGGCGTTGATCCCGCCTTCATTGCGGATGTGGATGAACAGCGTATCGCCTCCCGATGCGTTCCCGGGAAGGTTCATCCACACCTCAGAGGGTGCCTCGCCCGCCCCGTGGGACGGAAGCCTGACCGCCGGCAGAAGTGTCACCGCCTCCAGTTCTGGCAGGGACCAGGCTACCGACTGAACCCGGGTCTCCGCATCATCGCTCCAGGCCACCCCGAGGGCGTGAGAAGCTCCCTTCTTTAAACCGGTAATGGCGAACAGCACCTCATCCTTATCAAACAGGATCCCATCGTACTCCGGCCCAGCCCCGGCATCCCATCGGTAGGCATTGCCTTTCAGAACCTTGACCGACACGTCCCCTTCGGTTGCCAGCTCCTCGCGTCCGGCATCCAGCGACAGGACCGGTTTCAGACCACGCAGCAGCGCTTGTCGTTGTGCGGTGGTCCCCGCAGGCCTGCCGATCCTGACGAATTTCTCGATTTCGTTGTAGGTGAGCCCCCCCGCCACCAGCACCCTCCGCTTGCCAGGCTTGCCCCACATCATCAGGGCGTTATTCCGGCAATCCAGGGCCGGCTTGGCTGTCACGCGGGTATCCTCCCCACCCCCATTGCCATCGAGGAGGTGAAAATTTCGGGACAAATCGCGGCCTCCGTAAAGCCGGCCACTGGTCACTACGCTCACCTCATTCACCTGCAGGATACTATCAGTCAGGTTGATCAGTCCGGCGTCGACCACCAGAAAGTCCTTCCCCGGCAGGAGTCCGAACCGCTGGCGAAGAGTCGGGTGGCCTTTGCGGGAGCTGGTGACCACCAGGTACTTACCCATTGCACTTTCCCGGATGAAGTCGGTGATTTCAACC
>JAWOHI010000159.1:0-4021 GCA_046485255.1 Bacteroidales bacterium | reverse complement strand
CCAATGTTCTGAAACCTTACCAGTTGAAGAACCTGGAGATAGCCAAGAAACTGGAGATTCTCCGTTCGGTCGATAAAGCCTGGGACCTGGCGGCTGACCAGTCTAAAAACCAGTTCGTTGAGGGTGAATACGAGAAATTCATCACCGCCTCCCTGGTCGTTGGGCCGGAAGGCGATACCGTCGCCGGCACGGATGCTTTCCTGATTGAACCGGTCAAGGAGCTGAAAAAGGATGCGGCACAAAGGGTCTACCCGGTATTCATCTGCACCCACGAAGACGGGTCGGAAAACTTCATCTTCCCGGTCAACGGCAAAGGCCTTTGGGGTCCGATCTGGGGATATGTGGCCCTTGAGCCCGACCTGAACACCATCTCCGGGGTATTTTTCGACCACAAGGGAGAGACCCCGGGCCTTGGCTCGGAGATCAACACGCGTGAGTTCCAGCAGCAGTTCATAAAGCTCAAACTGTTTGATGATGGTGGCCAATTCATTGGCATCAAGGTGAATAAGGCGACCGAACCCAGGATCGAGTTTCATACGGTGGATGCCATTTCGGGCGGCACCATTACCTCAAAGGGGTTGCAGGAGACCATTTATGAAAGTATGATCTACTACCTTCCATTCATTAAAAAAGCAAAACAGTGATCCTATGAGCCAGCTATTTTCATCCAAGAACATGAAGCTCCTGACCAATCCCCTTGATCAGGAGAACCCAATCACGGTGCAGGTTTTGGGAATCTGCTCGGCCCTGGCCGTTACGGTCCAGATGAAGCCGGCTCTGGTAATGGCCCTGTCGGTCACCATTGTCATGGGATTTGCGAACCTGATCATCTCCTTGCTCCGCAGCACCATTCCGCCGAGGATCAGGATCATTGTCCACCTGGTGGTCATCGCGACCCTTGTGATCCTGGTCGACCAGGTCCTGAAGGCCTTTCTTTACGATGTCAGCAAAGAACTATCCGTGTTTGTCGGGCTGATCATCACCAACTGCATCATCCTGGGCCGCCTCGAGGCGTTTGCAATGGGGAACAAGCCCTGGCAGTCGTTGCTCGATGGCATCGGGAACGGGTTTGGTTACGCCTGGATTCTGGTCGTGGTGGCCTTTTTCAGGGAGTTCTTCGGTTCGGGAACCTTTTTCGGTTATCCCGTACTCGAAAAGATCGGTTTATATCAAACCGGGTACGTCAACAACGGCCTGATGATCCTGCCGCCGATGGCCCTCATCGTGGTGGGACTGATCATCTGGGTGCAGCGGAGCCGGAACAAGTCACTCATCGAATCGAAATAATACGGAAGGTATGGAACATATTAACCTTTTCATCAGCTCGGTTTTTGTCAACAACATGGTGTTTGCCTATTTCCTGGGCATGTGCTCGTACCTTGCTGTGTCAAAGACTGTCAAAACATCGGTTGGACTGGGATTCGCCGTGGTTTTCGTGATGGTCATCACCATTCCGGTCAACTACTTGATGGAGAAGTTTCTCCTCAGGGAGGGTGCCCTGATGTGGGTAAGTCCCAAATTAGCGGGGATTGACCTGAGCTTCCTGAGTTTCATAATGTTCATCGCCGTGATTGCCGCGATGGTCCAGCTGGTTGAGATGGTGGTGGAGAAATTTTCTCCTGCGCTTTACAATGCCCTGGGGATATTCCTTCCGCTGATCGCGGTTAACTGCGCCATTCTTGGGGGCTCCCTGTTTATGCAGGAGAAGGAGTTCGCCAACGTGTGGGAGTCGGCGACCTTCGCAGCCGGCTCTGGTTTCGGGTTCTTCCTGGCCATCGTGAGCCTGGCGGCCATCCGCGAGAAGATCAAGTATTCCGATGTCCCGGCGCCGCTGCGGGGCCTCGGCATCACGTTCATCCTAGTTGGCCTGATGGCAATGGCGTTTATGGGCTTTATGGGTTTCAAAATCTAACCGAACAATGAATAGCACGATACTCCTTCAGGCACTGACCGGTACCGGATTACTGGTTGTCCTCAGCATCATCGTTTTCCTGGCGATCATCCTGGCCCTGGTAGCCCTGTTGCTCTTTGCCAAGAAGAAGCTGACCCCGCAGGGATTGGTCAAGCTGGATATCAACAACGGCGAGCGGGTGATTGAAACGGAACCGGGCACCAACGTGCTGGCCACCCTCTCGAGCAATGGCATCTTTCTTCCTTCCGCATGCGGTGGCGGAGGTACCTGCGGAATGTGCAAGTGCCAGATCACCGAGGGGGGGGGCGCCATCCTGCCGACCGAGACCGGCTTTTTCTCGCGGAAGGAGCAGCAGAATTTCTGGCGGCTCGGTTGCCAGGTCAAGATTCGCGGCGATATGAACATCAAGGTGCCCGAGGCTGTCCTCGGCATCAAGAAATGGGAGTGCGAGGTGGTTTCCAACCGCAACGTGGCCACCTTCATCAAGGAGTTTGTGGTCAAGTTGCCGGAGGGAGAGAACCTCGTGTTCGAATCGGGCGGGTATATCCAGATTGATGTGCCCAAGATTGAAGTGGATTTCAAGGACTTCCAGGTTGAAGAGGAGTTTCGCGACGAGTGGGACAAGTACAAGATGTGGGATCTGCATATGAGCAATCCCGAGCCGACTTACCGGGCCTACAGCATGGCCAACCATCCGGCCGAGGGGAACATCGTGATGCTGAACATCCGCATCGCAACCCCGCCCTGGGATTCCGCAAAGTGCACCTTCTCACGGGTGAACCCCGGTATCTGCTCCTCCTACATTTTTTCACGCAAGCCTGGCGACAAGGTGATGGTTTCCGGGCCTTATGGCGAGTTCCACATCAAGCGGACCGACCGTGAGATGCTTTACATCGGCGGTGGTGCCGGGATGGCTCCGCTCAGGTCGCACATTTTCCACCTGTTCCAGACCGAGAAAAGCAACCGCAAGGTGAGCTACTGGTACGGCGCCCGGTCGAAGCGGGAGGTGTTCTACGACGATGAGTTCCGGGCCATTGAGAATGAATTCCCCAATTTCAAGTTCAACCTGGCCCTGTCGGAGCCCAAGCCCGAAGATAACTGGACAGGCCTGACCGGTTTCATTCACAAGGTGTTGCTGGATGAGTACCTGGGTAAGATCGATGAGCCGGAGGAGATCGAATACTACCTCTGCGGACCGCCGCAGATGAACGATGCCGTGCTCAAGATGCTCTATGACCTGGGCGTTCCCGATGAAATGATTGCATTCGATGATTTCGGCGGTTAGCAGGGCTTCAATGTGGAGGTGGATTCTATGCCTGTTGGGTGGATTGTTGGGATTGACCGCCTGTTCACCCCAATGGCAGTATCGTTTCCAGGAGGGGTTCATATACGGCAGCACCTATCGCATCATCTACGAATATAAGCCGAATCGGCCGCTGGAGAAGGATATCCAGGCCATCCTCGACCGCATCAACCGGTCGATGTCGATGTATGACAGCACCTCACTTCTTTCCCGGATCAACCGGAATGACCCGTCTGCCCTGCCGGACGAGGATCTGAAGCGTGTCCTGGCCAGGGGGCTTGAGATATCGGAAGAAACGGAAGGGGCATTCGACCTGACGGTCGCCCCGCTGGTTAATGCCTGGGGGTTCGGATTCACGAAAAGGGAAGCGATGACCCCTGAACTGATCGACAGCCTGCTGGAATTCACCGGTTACCGGCTGATCCGGATCGACGGCGACCGCCTGATCAAGTTGGATCCAAGGGTCATGATTGATCCAAATGCCATCGTTCCGGGTTATGTGTCGGACCTGGTGGCCCATTACCTCGAGTCGCGGGGAGTCAAAAACTACCTGGTGGAGATTGGGGGAGAACTCAGGTGTAAAGGGTTGAATCCCAATGGACAGCTCTGGAGGGTGGGGGTTGACAAGCCCCTGGAGGGCATCATCGACTGGCAGATCCAGGTGGTCCTGCACCTGGGCGAAATATCGGTGACCACTTCGGGCAATTACCGGAAATTCTATGAGGAGGGCGGGGTGAAGTATTCCCATACCATTGATCCCAGGACCGGGTATCCCGCCCGGAGCAACCTGCTGTCGGCCACGGTGC
>JAWOHI010000380.1:0-5222 GCA_046485255.1 Bacteroidales bacterium | reverse complement strand
GCCTCATCCCCGGCCGGGAGGTTGGCGATCAGGGCCAGGGATGAGGCCAACCGGGAGACACCAATCCATACGGCCTATGGTGTAGAGTTCTCACCTACAAGTAATTACCTGT
The DNA here is from genome assembly GCA_046485255.1 of Bacteroidales bacterium. Classification (GTDB taxonomy): domain Bacteria; phylum Bacteroidota; class Bacteroidia; order Bacteroidales; family UBA12481; genus UBA12481. The sequence goes on along the minus strand of JAWOHI010000380.1, from coordinate 5,110 downwards.
ACGGCTCCACCCGCAAGGGCGGGATGATCTATCAGTGGGACCTCTCCAAACTGGACCAGGCCTCCATAAGGAACAGCGTGCGGGTGCTACGAAGCAACGCTTCGAACATCTGCGGCGCTATGCAGCTGGCTTTCAACGGGAAAATATACGTCACCATCTCGGGGCAGCAGTACCTCGGGGTCATCCAGTCGCCCATCCAGGCCGACTGCAACTACCAGGAGAAGGGGGCAAGCCTGATCGACAACGAGACCGGCAAGGGCGGATTCGGCTATTTCGGGCTCCCAACCTTTCTGCCCGATTTCTTCAAGGCAGCCGAATTTTACTACGAAAACACCTGCTACAGAGACCGGACGATCTTCTACCTCTCCACGCGGGCCTTCATATCCGCAACGCCCAAATGGGCCATCTTCGACTCCACCGGTCAGTTTGTGGATAATGCCGCGGTCGACAAAGACTGGGTAGGCAGCTTCACTTTCCCGGCTCCAGGCAATTACACCGTCGAGATGGAGGTCAACCAGGGCGGCCTTTTCAAGTACAAGCGCGAGATCACCATTCACCCGCTACCCGACCTGAACTTCGAGGACGTCACCCCGATGTGCGAAGGCTCCAACGTGAAGCTTGACGCGGGCTACGGGGCCTTCTACCGTTGGCAGGACAATCAGAACCTCAGCCTGGAACGGTACCGTACGGTCTCCCAGCCGGGCAAGTATTACGTAGAGGTACAGCACTATAATGGCTGCGTCAACCGCGACTCGACCGAGGTGGTCGCCACCCCGCTGCCGGTGATGGCGGAAACCTTTGTCACCAATGCCACCTGCGGCGAAAAGAACGGGTCGATCCGCATCCGGATGGAAGATAATGACTCCGGGTATGAATATCATTGGACGGGCTACCCCGATTCCACGGCGAACACCCTCCGCTTCATCTATGGCGGCGTCTATGAGGTGGAGGTCATTTCGAATGATACCGGCTGCTCGATGAAGAAGAAGATCACCGTATCGGAAGAGGGAGCGCCGACGGTGACCATCACCCCCTCCATCGACCACCCGGTATGCCCGGGCACACCGGTTACGCTAACTGCCAGCGGAACAGAGTATTACGAATGGCAGGACACCACGGGCATCACCCAGCCGCAGATGACGGTGGCGCCGATGGTGACCACTACTTACAGCGTGCGGGGCTACTCCCTCGACATCACCGGCACGCCCTGCTCCAATTTCGGGACCTACACCGTGGTGGTTCACCGGGTGCAGAAGCCTGAGCTGGGCGCTCCCCGGATCGGGTGTGAAGGGGAAGTGTTCCGGATCTACGGGGGCGACCAGTATGCCTCCTGGGAGTGGAGCACCGATGAAACGACTTCCTACATTGACGTCAGAAGCTCCCTGGATCTATTGATACTCAAGGTGATCGACCAGAATGGCTGTCCATCGGGCGACACCACGCAGGTGGTCATTAACCCGGTTCCGGAGGTGGACCTGGGGATCGACCGCGTGGTGTGCAAGGGTGATACGGTCTATCTCGACGCCGGCGAGGCGGAGGAGTACGAATGGAACATCGGGTGGGAGGAGCGCATCCTGCCGGTTGTCGAAACCGGCAGCTATTCGGTGAAGGTGAAACAGCTGAACTGCTATGGCAGCAGCAACGATGTCATCATCCGGGTTAATGATCCGGACAAACTGAATATCAAGGAAATACAAGCAAAGGACATCACCTGTAACGGCAATCTTGACGGGAGTATCCAGATCTTCAAGGAGGGTGAGGGGGCCTTTTACGAATATTCGATCGACGGAGGCGAGACCTTCCTGGCCAACCAGGGGCTCTTCAGCGGTCTGGGGGCCGACAGGCCCTACCAGGTGGTTATCCGTGAGGATTCGGCCTGCGTGAAGGCCTATCCGGAGGAGGTTCGGATCCGGGAGCCGGAGCTGCTGGAGGTGGATTTCCGGGCTGTTTCGCCCTCCTGCGACCAGTGTCGCGATGGTGAGATCATCCTTTCCATCATCGGCGGCACCCCGCCCTATCTGGTCCAGTGGGCCAACGCCGACACCGTATCGCGCCTGCGTAACCTTGGCCTGGGCACCTACCCGGTGTGGGTGCTCGATGCCAACGGCTGTTCGGCCGGGCGGATGATCGATCTGGAGATGGGGGAAGAGACGGTACTGATCCCGAACGCCTTTTCGCCCCGATCGAATAATATTAATGCCCGTTGGGAAATCAGCCTGCTGAAAGACAAGCCGTTGAGCCAGGTGATCGTTTTCGACCGGGGCGGACGGAAGATCTGGGAGTCACAGCCGGGCTATCCTGAACCGTGGGACGGGACAGGCCCGGAGAACCGGGAGATGCCCCAGGGGACCTATTTTTACCTGATCAGGGTCCATCCTGATCTTAAACCTTTGACCGGCACGGTTACCATCATCCGATGAAAAGGGCGGCACGACATATCATCCCTATTCTTGGGGCTCTCTTCCTCCTGGTGGTTCCTGTGGCGCTCCGTTCGCAGGTTCACCCATTGGCCGACCACTACCGTCTGAATCTTTTCCTGATGAATCCCGCCATCGCGGGCACCGAGCGTTACGCCCCGCTTCATCTCAGCACGCGGCAACAGTGGATGGGCTGGAGGGGTGCCCCGACCGCCCAGGCGGTGACATTGCACAGCCGGCTGGTGTCGAAGAAACTGTTTTACAACCCCAGGGGTTTTCGTAACAAGGGAGCCAACTCCTTCGGCCGGGTCGGGGTGGGCGGAGGTTTTTTCAACTATTCGTACGGCATTGTCAGTCAGACCGGTATCCACCTCGACTACGCCTACCACGTAGAGGTGGGCGACGGACGGCTGTCGCTCGGGCTCGCCCCGCTCTTCTTTCAGTACCGGCTCAACAAATCGGGACTGATCTTCCCGGATCCGACCTTGGTGGACCCCGGACTGACCGGGGGGAGCGAGGTGGCCCATATCATCGATTTCAATGCCGGGGTTCACTACTATTCTGATCGGCTCTACGCGGGGATATCCGGCATTCAGATGATTAATTCATTGATTGTCAATCAGAAAACGATAATTGAAGATCACTTTTCCCCTTTAGATAATCCCGACCTGACCCGGTCGGCGTATGCTTATGCCGGTGGGTTCATCGAGGTGGGTGAGGATATCCGGATTGAGCCGATGGTACTGCTCAAGTACAACACTTACAGTGGTTTGCGGGCCGATATCAATGCCTCTTTTCATTACCGCCAGCGTTTTATGGCCGGCGGCGGGTACCGTTGGCAGGAGGGGATGGAGGTGTTTACCGGCATCCAGCTCGACAACCTGTCGATCCGATACCTCTTTCAAGTCCCGGTTGGGACGGCGATTCCCAATCAATTCACCAGTCACCTGATCCAGGTAGGCTTCAACCTGGGGCAACCGATTGATGATTAGTTCGTTACCGGATGACGGTAAACTTGCCTGATCCGATGGCCGCGCCTGTGGTCTGGTAGAAATAGACTCCCGTTTCAAGCCGTTCCAGTTGGTCGATCCTGATCCGGTTCGCTCCGGCCGATAGCGTGTATCGTTGAGTGAAGTGGCTTTTCCCGGTCAGGTCGTAGATCGTCAGGATCATTTCCCCAGAGGTGCTGCTCTCCGTTTCGAGCCAGCCCGACCCGTTGACCGGATTGGGGTAGAGTCTTATCTTATTAGCTATCTGTCGGTTATCAATTGAACTACCTCCTCTGATGGAGAGTTTGAGGTGGGCTTGTGACTCGAGTCCGTATGCATCCTTCACTGCCAAAGGGATTATCCAGTCCCCACTTTCGAGCGGGGTGCCGGAGAGGCGACCGTCGGCGGAGAAGGTGATTCCGGCGGGCAGGGTTGCTGGCTCGAGGAGGATGGCGGCCTGTTCCCTGAGGGTCGACTGGTTATGGTTTAGCAGGTAGCAGGTATGCATATCGCCTCCAGAAATGGCTGAGACCCAGGAGTCGCCGGGGTTAAACTGCATATCACCGTAATAATAGCGGCAGGTACCGGTCGGGCTGATCCGGGCGGCGAAGGTGACCGGCCGGTGCCTGAGGGTATCGAGGCTGGCGTGCCACCGCACGATCAGGTCTCCATCGCTGGTTTCCCAGGTCACACCGTAGGAATCATCCGGATAGAACAGCGATCCGAAGAAGGGGAAGTAGCCGCTGTTTTGGTAGATGGGTAGCCTGTTATTGATGGCGTAGGGGTATTTTACATAGCGGTCGCCGAGGATGACCCCGCCGTTGGCGTGGATGGTGACCTTATTGTAGGCTTTGCCGTAGAGGGAGATTCCGAAGGGCAGCTCCCGGGTAACGTGGGTGGTCCAGGGGTCGGGGAGCACTTTTTCGCCGCCGGTGAAGGAGATGGATTCGTCAAGGGGCTTCTCCAGGTAGCCCTTGAGCGGGTCGCTCCACTTGTAAGGGACTGATCCTCCGGCAGCTTCGATGGTGGCGGAGTAGGAAGCGCCGTAGGTACCCTGGGGCAGGAAGTAGGTGACGATTTCGGGACGTTCCGGCGCGATGCTCACCACGGTCGACAGGCGGGTGATGGTGTTGGGATGGATGGTTACGTTGGTCTCGTCGGACCGGAACTCGGAAGCCGGCTTGACATAGTTGAGGACGGAAAAGGCGTCGACCTTGCCCTCGCCGATTCCGGTGGGGCTTTTCTGTATGATTTCGAGGAAGATACGGGCTTCGCCGTTTTCAGGAAAGTGATTGATCAGCGGGGTGATATCGAGGCCGAGTTCGATGCTCCTGCCGGTCTCTTCCAGAATGCCCTGCATATTCCAATTGCCGCCCTGGAAGTTGTAGGAGGGGAAATCGATGATTTTCTCCGGTTCGGTGGCCGACAGGTCGGAGGCGATCCCCACTTGGATTTTAAGCTTGTTGCGATAATTGTAGGTAAGGCCGATTTTTGCCGTGAGCATTGGGGAGTGGCTTTTTTTCGCGCGCACCACCACGGCTGATTTTTCCCATATACCGCCGTTGGATGGCGGTTCGGCCAGGAGGCGGTACATCACCCACACCTTTCCCTGGTTGCCCCACCAGGCTCCCCAGGAGTTGACCACCAGCATGGCGCCGATCTCCCAGTCCCTCATATCGACGATCCCGTCCTCATTGATATCCA
>JAWOHI010000038.1:0-7586 GCA_046485255.1 Bacteroidales bacterium | reverse complement strand
CGCGAAGTTCGGGAATAAGCACATCTGCCTCGCTTCCGCGGGATCTGTTCACCATAATGGAGCAGGGCGGCTTGAGGGAGGGAACATCCTACAACCTTGACCGGCTGGCCTTTAATGCAACCTATTACAATGAAACGGCCTTCGGATTCTCGTTACCGGTCAATGACCGGCTCCGGATTGGAGTTCGTGCGAAGTTCCTGCAGGGACTGGCAGGGCTCCGGATGGGGTTCCGGCAACTGACCACCGATGCCGGGAGCAATGAGCTGACGCTCGGTATCGATGGAGGCATCCAGCTGTCGATGCCATTCGAACTGGAAACGGACGAAGAGGGCCAATTGAGCATTGGGGGCCTTCCCGGTCGTTCCCTGACTGAAATGACCAGCTTCCTGCTGAAAAACGGGATGTTTAGTTTCTCCAATCCCGGGTTTGGGCTGGATGCCGGGGTGATTTACCAGCCAGGAGGCAATTTCTCCTTTTCTGCATCCCTCACCGACCTGGGGTTCATTCGTTGGAGCGGGGGAACCCGTTCGTACCTTTCGTCGGGCACGTTCGTGATCAATGAAGAGACGACGAACTGGGAAAGTATCCTGAACCAGGAACTCACCGAGCTGCAGTTGATCGACACCCTGTTGAGCGTTGGCGGATTTCGGTCAGGAACTGAACGGTTCACAACCGGTCTGGGTCCAAAGGCGTTCCTCGGCGCCCAATACCAGGTTACCCGGTTTTTCAGCATCGGCGCGGTCTCGGCCACCCATATGGCCAAAAACGATTTTCGCCAGCAGTTCAACCTCTCGGCCAACCTGAACCTCTCCCGGGTCCTGACCACCAGCATCAATTATAACTTGTCGCTCAACGGGGGCGGTTCGGCCGGCGCAGCGCTCGCCCTGCGGTTCGGTATATTGCAATTCTATACGGTAATGGACTGCATTCCCCTATCCTGGAGGAACTTCGATACCGAATCCGGAAGCGGCGGACAGAACCGCCCCCTGGGATTCCGGTCATTCCCCAACAAGCTGAACAATTTCAACCTGATGTTCGGGATGAACGCCGTTTTCGGCTCCCGGGCATTACGGAACCAGGGTTAACCTAACCGGGTAAGCGATTTGAGCAGGTCGATCAGAAGCGAATAGTCCGACAAATTGTAGCGGGCAAAGGAGGGGCTCAGACCGATGCGAATGGAATAAGCCGATGGTGGCAGGGCCTGGAACAGAAACTCATCAGTCTTGTCGTCACCAGCGGCCAGGATGAAATCATAGGTTTCCTGGCGCAACAGCGAAGAGGCAGCCTCCCCCTTGTCATAGCGGCCGCTCTTCACTTCCAGCACCTTATTCCCCTCCAGGATTTCAAAATCGGTCTTGTGGCGGATGATCTCGGCCAGGTCGTCGCGCAGCTCATTCAACCGCAACTGGGCATAATCCAGATCGGCGTTGCGATAGTGCCACGCCAGGCTCCCGGCTTTCTCCTCGATGAAGGTTCCGTTGCACCGGCTGACATACTCCATCAAAATCGGCATCACCGAATCTTTCCAGTTGGCAACGGTGGCAAACGACTCCAACCACTCCCCCTGGCCCCTTTTAATGAAATACCCGTGCTCGGCCACCAGGGTGACTTCAATCCCTTTAAACTGGTTTTCAAGAAAATCCTTGTCCCGGCCACTGATGATGACCACCCGGTTGGCAGGATCTTCTGTCAGTTTCCGGATGATGTCAAGCGTCTCCTTTTCGGCCCTGGCCAATTCAGGAAACCGGGCAAAGGAGACCAGGGTGCCGTCATAATCAAGGAAAAGGATCCGTTGCTTCGATTTGCGGTAATCCCCAATGATCCGGGAGGTGACGGCTTCATTGATGAAACGGACCTTCATCTGGTGCTGGTGCCGCTTCGTTTCGTTGGTCTGATTGAAGAAATCGAACGCCCAGGTTCCTACGTGGTAATTGGCAATCCGCGTTTTCATTCTTTCCAGCCGGATATGTTTTTCTTCCGGGCTCATTTCCAATGCCTTGAAAATGGCTTTTGACATTTCGCCGCTATCAACCGGATTGATGATCAGGGCTTCATTCAATTCCGCGGCTGCCCCGGCCATCTCACTCAGGATCAGGACCCCTTCGTTCTCGACCTGACTGGCCACGTACTCCTTGGCCACCAGGTTCATTCCGTCGCGGAGCGGGGTAATGAGCCCTATGTCGCTGAGATCGTAAAGGGCCACCAGCTCGTGGAACGAAAGCGACCGGTACTGGTAGATGATCGGCTGCCAGGCCAGCGAGCTGTATTTGCCGTTGATCCTTCCAACCGTCGATTCAATCTCGTTTTTCATCTTCCGGTACTTCTCGATCCGGTCGCGGGAGGGAACCACCACCATATTGAAAACCACCCGGGTGTGCCACTTGGGGCATTTTTCCAGGAAGGTTTCATAACCTTTCAACCTCAGCAACAATCCCTTGGAGTAATCGAGGCGATCGACGGAAAAAATGAGCTTCTGATTGGACAGGGTCGCCCGGATCTTCTCCTTCATCTGCAGAACCGGTTCACTCTGAGGTGCTTGGCTAAAACGCTCATAATCGATCCCGATCGGGAAGGCATCGGCCTTGAGCAGCTTATTCGGTGTATAGATGGTGTTAAGGTGGCACTCGTACCCGGTGGTCCGTCTCACCGATTTGATGAAATGCTGACTGTAATCATGAGTATGGAACCCGATCAAATCGGCCCCCAGCATCCCCTGGATGATCGACTCCCTCCAGTGGCGGGGCAGTAGCCTGAAGATCTCAAATGAGGGGAATGGGATGTGCAGGAAGAAACCGATGGTGGCGTCGGGCACTTTCTCGCGTATCATTTCGGGCAGCAGCATCAGCTGATAATCGTGGATCCAGATGAAGTCGCCCGGCCGGATAACCTTTAGGATCTCGTCGCGGAACCTGAGATTGGCTTCAACATAGGCCTGATAATAGGCTTTATCGAACACGCAGTAGGTGGGGAAATAATGAAACAAAGGCCAGATCAGGTCATTGCAGAATCCTCCGTAAAAAAGGTCGTTCAGCTCCGGGGAGATATTCACCGGGGCCAGGTCAAAATGCTCATTGCCCAGGTTCCTCACATCCTCCCCCTCCGGGATGTTGTCGGCTATGCCGGTCCAGAGGATCCGCGAATGCTCCTCCGCACCGGCCTTGTGAATGAAATTCTCGGAAAGGGACAGAATGGCCGAGACCAGGCCACCGGAGTTCTGAACCCCCCGGTAACCCTTTTTTGTTTTGATCACCTTGAAGGGGAGCCGGTAGGCTGCGATCACCAGTCGCTCAAACTGTGGGCCTTTTATCATAATAGTCTGCTGATTAATAACTTATGGCTTGATAAACCTCGATACAGGCTTCTCTTCCGAGAAGAGGCTCGCTGTGTTGATCAGGGCCAGGTGTGAGTATGCCTGCGGGAAATTTCCCAACAGGCGCTTGGTATTGAAATCGATATCCTCACTGAAGAGCCCCAGGTGATTCCCGAACGACATCAGGTTCCTGAAGATCTCCTCTGCCTCATCTTTCCTTCCTATCCGAAAGAGCGATTGGATCAGCCAGAAAGTACAGATGGTGAAGGAGGAGCTTGGCCGGCCGAAATCGTCGTGAATGACATATCTGTACATCAATCCGTTATGATAGAGCGCCTCCTTGACTGCCAGCACCGTGCTCCGGTATTTGGGATCATTGGCCGCGATGAAGCCATATTCGGCCATCAGCAGCAGGGAGGCATCCAAATCCAGATTGCAGTAAGTCTGGGAAAAAGAGCGGATCTCCTCTTTCCAGCCTTTGGCGTAAACGTCCTCCCGGATTTCATCCGCCGTGCGTCTCCAGCTCTCCTTGTAATAGACCTTGTTCAGCAGACCGGCGATCTTGGCTGCCCGGTCAAGGGCCACCCAGCTCATCACCTTGGAAGAGACAAAATGATTGTCCTCGCTCCGGATCTCCCAAATACCCCGGTCGGGATTCCGCCATTTCAACGTGACCGTCCGGCTGATGTTCCGCACGATCTCCCACATATCCTCGATCTCGTCGAGCGTGCCCGGAAAGAACTTGTAATACTGATAGATGACGTTGAGAAGGTAGCCGAACACATCGTTCTGCACCTGGCTGAAGGCGGCATTGCCGATCCTGACCGGCCTTGACCCCTCATATCCGGCCAGGTGGGGCAGGGTACTCTCAACCAGGTTGCGCTCTCCCCGGATGCCATACATAATCTGGAAGGAATCGCTTTTCGACTGGATGATGCCCTTTATGTAACCCACAAAAGCCTGGGCTGCCTTGTAATGGCCCAGCTTGAGCAGGGTGGCGATTGACATTGAGGCATCGCGCAGCCAGCAAAAACGGTAATCCCAGTTCCGCACCTCCCCGATCGCTTCCGGAATGCTGGTGGTTAAAGCGGCTAACACGGCGCCTGTCCGTTGGTACGACATAATCTTCAATACCAGCAGGCTCCGGATGATCTCCTCCGTGTACTTCCGGTATTTCTTCGACCGGTTGGTCCAGTTAAGCCAGTACACCTTGGTGCGCTGATATTCCAGGTAAACCCGGTCGTGGTCTATCTGAATCAGCTTTTGGTTGTAGGAAAGGAGGATATAATGTTGCGGGTCCGTGAGCTGAATCTCGTCGGAGGTTAATATGCCGGTGAGGTTCAGGCTGGTGTAAAGGAAAAGTGAATTGTTCGGGTTCTCCTTCGAATAGGACCGGATGTAACCATCCTCGATCACGTGGACCACCTCATCCCGTGCATAATTGAGCGAAGGCCGGTAGATGATCCGGAAGGAGGGTGTCCCCGACAGGAGCCGGATGTACCGGTAGATCTCTGCAGGAGTGAAATAATCGTTCTCGCCCGTCTTATAGCGGGGCATAAAGTCGATCACCTCAAAGGCTCCCGTGGAGGAGCGGAATTCGGTACAGAGGATATTGGTCCGGTGAAAATAACGCTGGGATATGCCATAGTCATCCCCCACCTCAAAGGTGAAATGCCCCCCCCTCTCCTGGTCAAGGATTTTGGCGAAAACAGAGGGAGAATCAAAATCGGGCAGGCAGCACCAGTCGATGCTGCCCTTTTCCGAAACCAGCGCGGCGCTCCGGCAGTTGCCTATCACGCCGTAATTCAGGTTGTTCATTGGCACCTCCGGACTAGGGAAACCTTTAATTAATTGACTTGTGGGAACTTAAAGATACCAAAGGAAATCCACTTTGCCAAGGTGGATTGCTATATTTACTCAATCAACCTAAGTTCAACCAGATCATTCCGTATGATGAGGTTTTCCAAAATCAGCCTGCAACTGGCCCTGTTCCTTCTTATCCTGGCCCAGGCCGGCTGCCAGCCGGCCAGATCCGGGAGCCAGGCCGGGCCGGTCACCCTGTTCAGGGCGGGGGATTCGGGCTATGCCTGTTTCAGGATCCCGGCCATTGTCAAGACCAGCAAGGGCACCCTGCTGGCTTTCGCCGAGGCCCGCAAGCAGGGCTGTTCGGATACGGGCGACATCGACCTGGTGGTGCGCCGCTCACGCGATGGAGGCCGGTCGTGGGGGCCGCTCGAGGTGGTCTGGGATCCCGGTGACGATGTGGCGGGCAATCCGGCCCCGGTGGTCGACCGCAAAACGGGAACCATCTGGCTGCTGAGCACGTGGAACCTGGGCAGCGATCACGAACGACAGATCATCGATCAGGTGAGCCAGGATACCCGCCGGGTTTTCGTGCTCCATTCAAAGAATGAGGGGAAGAGCTGGAGTGGCGCCCTCGAGATCACGGCCGAGGTGAAAGATCCCCGCTGGACCTGGTACGCTACCGGGCCTGTTCACGGCATCCAGCTGGAAATGAGTCCTTTCAAGGATCGGATGGTGATCCCGTGCGACCATATCGAGGCGGGTACCAAAAAGTATTTCAGCCACGTGATCTATTCGGATGATCACGGGACCACCTGGAAGCTCGGGGGAACCACCCCCCAGGATCAGGTGAACGAGTGCACGGTGGCTGAGCTGCCTGACGGGCGGTTGATGCTGAATATGAGGAACTACGACCGGCTGCAGAAGAACCGGAAGGTCAGCTTTTCGGACGACGGCGGAGCCACCTGGTCCGACCTGAAGGACGACCCCGCACTGGTCGAGCCGATCTGCCAGGCCAGTTTGTTGTCAATCAAAACAAGGGATAGGCGCAGCGCCCTCCTGTTCCTCAACCCGGCCGATTCGCTCTCCAGAGTCAATATGACCCTCAGGATCAGCCGGGATGAGGGCATCACCTGGGAGACCGTCCGCACGGTGCACGCGGGACCGTCAGCCTATTCCGACCTGGTCGGGATCGACAGGCGCCGCGTTGGCTGCCTCTATGAGGCCGGAGAACGGTCGGCCTATGAAGGCATTCATTTTAAGATAGTTACCATTCCAAATAAATGATGAAAATACCGATCTTACCCATCCTCCTGACCCTTTGCGTTACCCCTGCCGGATTTGGCCAGTCGGGCGACCTTCGCCAGGGTGCCTATTATACCGAAGGGCAAGGCAAGGCCAACCTGGAGCGCTATGCGCAAACCTGGGCCGACCGGGAGTCGTGGGAGGCACGGGCCCAGACCATCCGGGAGACCATCCGCAAGGGTGCCCGCCTGGAGGAGCTGCCTGAACGTACCCCGCTGAACACGATCCGAAAGGACAAAAAGGAGTTTGGCGCCTTCACGGTCGAAAATGTGGCTTTTGAAAGCCTGCCCGGGGTGTACGTGACCGGAAATCTCTATCTGCCGAAACATTTCACCGGCCAGATTCCGGGGATCCTCTGCCCTCACGGGCACTGGGGCGATCCGGGCGACTACGGGCGCTTCAGGGTCGATATGCAGAAGCGGTGCCAGACGCTCGCCACGATGGGCGCGGCGGTCTTCGCCTACGATATGCTTGGCTACGGCGAGTCGGTACCTTACGGGCACGACCACCCGGAGGCGGTCAGGCTGCAAACCTGGAACAGCATCCGGGGGGTCGACTTCCTCCTATCGCTCGGGTTCGTCGATCCGGAGCGGATCGGCGCCACCGGAGCTTCCGGCGGGGGGACGCAGACCTTCCTCCTGGCAGCCCTCGACGAGCGGATTGCCGTCTCCGTGCCGGTGGTGATGGTCTCAGCCCACTTTTTCGGCGGCTGCACCTGCGAAAGCGGAATGCCCATACACAGGAGAGGGGATTTCGAAACCAATAACGCCGAGATCGCAGCCTGCTTCGCCCCCAAGCCGATGCTGCTCATCTCCGACGGCAACGACTGGACCCGCAACACCCCATCAGTGGAATTTCCTTATATTCAGAAGGTTTACAGCCTCTATGGAGCCGAAGGACGTGTCGAAAACAGCCATTTCGAAGAGGAGGTTCACGATTACGGGTTCAACAAGCGGCGCGTGATGTACCTCTTTATGGCCAAACACCTTGGGCTGGACATCGGAAAGATCACCAGCCGCTATGGCAAGATCGACGAGCCGGGCACGGTGATGCTCGAGCGCCCGGCGCTGGAAGCGCTCCGCAAAGAAGATTGAAGATCAAAGAAAAAAGAAGCAAGAATGGCTTTCGGAGTGAACTCCGAAAAAAGAGCATTACTCCTGTGTCGTCT
>JAWOHI010000034.1:0-4847 GCA_046485255.1 Bacteroidales bacterium | reverse complement strand
CCTCCAGCTGATGACCGGCCCGCCCGACAACGCCGGGAGCCGCGAACAGGAGGTCAGCAGCATCTCCTGGTCACTCAAAGCCATCGCCAAGGAGCTGGATATCCCGATCATCGCACTCTCACAGCTGAACCGGTCGGTCGAACTCCGTGCCGGCGACAAGCGGCCCCAGCTCTCCGACCTCAGGGAATCGGGAGCCATCGAGCAGGATGCCGATATCGTCATCTTCATCCACCGCCCCGAGCGTTTTGGCCTGACAGAGGACTCCGAAGGGCGCTCCACCATCGGCATCGCCGACATCATCATCGCCAAACACCGAAACGGAGCCGTCGGAGATATCCAGCTCCGGTTCAAATCGGAACAGGCGAAGTTTACGGAACTTGATTTTGAGTTTGCCGAGGCTGTCTACGACCTGCCCGACTCCGGCACCGTGAAGTTTGAATCGAGGATGAACAAGAATCAACCTCAATCGGATTATGCAGATGAGTTTTAGACGATCGCTGGGCCATATCCTCCTTTTCCTGATCTTTCTCCTGGGCTGCGCCCAGGCTGCAAAGGCAGCCTTCCTCCTTGTCCCGATGGATAAAAGCCAGACCAACCACCTGAAAGCCTATGGCATAGCCTACTGGTCGCTCGAACGGGGCGCTCCCCTGGAATGGCTCCTGAATTACCGGGGCGGCAGCTTCCTCATAGGCTACAATCAAGCCATCGAACAGGAGTGCCTGCTGAGGGGGGTGAAGACCGAAGTGATCGCCGATGCAGCCAGGCTCCAGATCCTCGACCAGATCGCCCGCCCCGATATCAATATGGATGCCGTCAAGATGGAGAAAGCCCCGAAAATCGCCGTCTATGCCCCGGTCGACAAACAGCCCTGGGATGATGCCGTAATGATGGCCCTGGAGTACGCCGAAATCCCCTACGACCGCCTCTACGACGGCGAAATCCTGGAAGGCAGGCTCAAGGGGTACGACTGGCTCCACCTGCATCACGAAGATTTTACAGGACAGTACGGTCGGTTCTACCGCGCGTTTAACCATATGGCCTGGTACCAGAAGCAGGTAGCCGATAATGAGGCAATGGCCGCCCGGTTTGGCTTCAGGAAAGTCTCCCAGATGAAACTGCAGGTAGCCCTGATAATGAAGGCCTATGTGGCCGATGGGGGATTCCTGTTTTCGATGTGCTCCGGTGCCGACTCCTTCGATATCGCCCTGGCTGCCGAAGGAGTTGATATCTGTGCCCAGATGTATGATGGCGATCCGACTGATCCACAGGCCAATGAAAAGCTGGATTTCTCCAGGACACTCGCCTTTCACAATTTCAGACTGATCGAAGACCCCCTCGAATATGAGTTCTCATCCATCGATGCCACCCAATCGAGACGGGTGACAGAGAACCAGGACTATTTCACCCTTTTCGACTTCTCCGCCAAATGGGACCCGGTTCCGACGATGCTCTGCCAAAACCACACCCGCATCATCAAGGGATTTATGGGGCAAACCACCGCCTTCCTGAGCCAGTACGTCAAGCCGTCGGTCATCGTAATGGGAGAAAATAAATCACTGGGGGAAGTCCGGTACATTCACGGTGAGTATGGACAGGGAACCTGGACCTTCTATGGCGGGCACGATCCGGAAGATTATCAGCACCTGGTGGGCGACCCCCAGACCGACCTTTCACTCTACCCCAACTCACCTGGCTACCGGCTGATCCTCAACAATATCCTCTTCCCTGCAGCCAAGAAAAAGAAGCTAAAGACCTGATCGGCCCACCACGATGACGATCTCCCCTTTCGGCGGGTGCTCCCTGTAATAGGTAGCCACCTCCTCCAGGGTCCCCCTGATGGTCTCGGCGTGAATCTTGGTCATTTCCCTCGATACGGAACAGCTCCTGCCAGGCCCGAACTCCACCGCCAGCTGCTCCAGCGTCTTGACCAGCCTGAACGGTGATTCATACAGGACCAGGGTGCGCTCTTCCCGCGCCAGCTCACGGATCCGGCTTTGCCGGCCCTTCTTGACCGGCAGAAATCCTTCAAAAACAAACCGCTCGGTCGGCAACCCCGATTCCACGAGGGCAGGCACGAAGGCCGTCGGCCCCGGCAGGCACTCAACCTCCAAGTCCGCCTCCAGGCACGACCTCACCAAAAGGAAGCCAGGATCCGAAATACCCGGTGTTCCCGAATCGGTGATCAGGGCGGCACACTCTCCGGCCAGCAGACGGGTCACAACCCCCTTGACCGAATGGTGCTCATTAAATTTATGATGGGACAGGAGCGGCTTCCTGATCTCGAAATGGTTAAGCAGGATTCCGGAAGTCCGGGTATCCTCGGCCAGGATGAAATCCACCTCCTTCAACACGCGTAAAGCGCGCAGGGTCATATCCTCCAGGTTGCCCACCGGGGTTGGAACGAGAAACAGTGAAGGCCTTGACCGCTTCATCCCTTGCTCCTCGAATGGTTGTAACACCTCCGGCACAAAGGTTCATACACATCCTTCTCCCCAAGCAACACCTGCTGATTACCACCCGCCGTCCGGTGCGAATAGTGCGCCAGATTTCCGCATTTCATACAGATGGCGTGTACCTTGGTCACGTACTCGGCTATGGCGGTCAGGGCTGGCATCGGGCCAAACGGCTGCCCCTGGAAATCCATATCCAGACCGGCCACCACCACCCGGATCCCCTGGTCGGCCAGGGTATTGCACACGTCAACCAGGCTATTGTCAAAAAATTGCGCCTCATCGATACCCACCACATCCACGTCACCCGTTAAAAGCAGGATATTCCCCGGCGACGAAACCGGCGTGGAGCGGATCGCGCGCGCATCGTGCGAAACCACCTCCTCCTCCGAATAGCGGGTATCAATCTGGGGCTTGAAGATCTCGACGCTCTGCCGGGCAATCCGGGCCCGGTTCAACCGGCGGATCAACTCTTCGGTCTTGCCCGAAAACATCGATCCGCAGATCACCTCAATCCACCCCCGCGGCTCATTGGCACGGCGGCTGGTCTCAGGAAAGAAAAAGCGTTCCAATAACAGTTTTGGTTTTTCAATCGTTATTTTTACAAAAATATAAGATTTATGGACAGGAAAGGGTTTATCAGCCTCCTTCACGAAAATCTCGAAGAGATCCGGCTGGTCATCGAGCGGATTGAACAATCAGAACAACTGTACCGAATTGATACGGATTTGATGCTCAACAAATTAAGAAACCTCTACGAGGTAACCCTGCTGTTCACCAACGCATCCCAAACCCCGGGGACGATAGAGCCGGATAACTATCCGGCCCGGAATGAGAATCCGGCTCCTTCGAATGACCACGACCCCTGGGAAGAACCGGATGATGTGCCAGAACCCGAACCAGAGGTCCCCACCCCCACCCCCACCCCCACCCTCACACCCACACTCACACCCACACCCACACCCACACCCACACCCACACCCACTCCCTCTCCCTCCTACCAACCTACCATCAAGTCGATGCCGCCGTTTATGACCCAGCCATCCACGAAAGCCCCGGCTCAAGGCCCTGAACTGCAGCTGTTCCATCGGGAGGGCAGTCTCAACGAAGCTCTGTCAAAACAGAACCCGAAACAGGACGTGGCATCGGCTTTCACCGAATCCCCGATCAGGGATATCTGGTTGGCCATCGCCATCAACGACCGCTTCCTGTACACCCGGGAACTGTTCAGGAATAACTCCGAAGCATTCAAATCCACCGTGTCATACCTGAACAGCCTGCCATCCTGGGAGCTGGCCAGCCGGTATCTCGATGAAAACTACACCTGGAGCCCGGATAATCCCGTGGTAAGAGATTTTCGCAACCTGGTCCGTCGCCGGTTCCTTTAATGACCCCCTACCCGATCAGCGATATCGCCCGGATCACGGGAGCCGAGGCAACCGGACCAGTCAACGCCGTGATCTCCAGGATCCATACCGACACCCGGCGTATTGACCAGGCAGCCAATAGCCTCTTCGTTGCCCTGGTCGGACCCAACCACGACGGGCACCAGTTCATCCGGGAGGCCTATGATGCCGGTATCAGGGTATTCCTGATCAGCCATAGGCCAGAGGATAGCGGCAGCCTGGGAGAGGCAACCATCCTGACGGTCCCCGATACCCTGGCAGCCTTGCAAAAATGGGCCCGGCACCACCGTTCGCGCTTTGCCGGCCGGTTGATCGCCATCACCGGCAGCAACGGCAAAACCATCATCAAGGAGTGGCTGGCACAGATCCTCTCTTCTGCTACCACCGTATCGAAAAGCCCGAAATCGTTCAATTCCCGGCTGGGCGTCCCCCTGTCGGTCCTCGGCATCAACCTGGAAGACCACTACGCCATCCTGGAAGCCGGCATATCCGAACCGGGCGAAATGGCCATACTCGAAGAGATCCTCAAGCCGGATGCAGGGATCATCACCAACATCGGCAGCGCCCATCAGGAGAACTTCCCCGACATTGAATCCAAGACAAGGGAAAAATTACTCCTTTTCAAGGATTGCAAAACCATTTATCATTGCCTTGATCAACAAGAGGTTACTAATGTACTGCAGTCGTCCACCCAGCCTGCCGGGAAAGTCTCCTGGTCGAGGCTGGAACCGGCCACCCTACAGATCCTGGAGGAAAAAACCAACCGGCTAAAGACTTCCCTTAAAGCACGCTACCAATCCGAAATCATTGAAATCGATTTTCCTTTCGCCGATCCGGCATCCGTCGAAAACCTGATTCACATCTGGCTTGTGCTCCTCGACCTGGGATTTCCAAACGAGTTCATCCGGGAACAGGTTGCCGCCCTGGAGCCGATCCGGATGAGGCTGGAACAAAAGGCGGGGATCAATGGGAGCACCCTGATCAACGATTT
>JAWOHI010000358.1:0-3073 GCA_046485255.1 Bacteroidales bacterium | reverse complement strand
AGTTTCCTGCCACGTTTCGGTGGTTGTATTGGTTGACCCATTGCGGGAGCTGGTTCAGGTAATGGTTGCTGGAAATCCAGGTTCCATCGGCGGTATTGAACCAGTAACAGGAGGATGGCCGGTGGCCAGCCAGCAGGACGCTGGATTCCGGCTGGAGGGAAACGGTTACCACCTTGCTCTTGTCGACCGACGCCATCAAAAGCATATCATTAATGGTAGGTGTCAGCAGGTACCTGGGCGAGTGGCGCCCCCGCACGGATAAGGATCCCACCGGCCTGGCCGTATGGTCCGAGGTGCAGTGGATCTCCTCCCTGCTGATTCGGTTGTGCCACCTGGCTGATATGATCCCGTGAAGGGCCGGCGTTGCACCGGTGGATATGGAGGCGTGGGAGGAACCGATATCGGCCATCAGGAAGGGAACGGTGGCCTCCGAAAAGGAGAGTCCCTGGGTAAAGAGTTTCTTAATGCCACCCTCCCCGAGCAGGTGCCAGTAACGATCGACCCAGTCAGCTCTCATCCCGTCCACCACCAATCCAACAATCAGTGACGGAGGGGTGACGGCCGGAAGGGGTTGGGCCTTGATGAGCCCCTGCAAACCGGGGCTGCAGCACAAGACCACCGTGGCCAGAAGGACCTGTAGTTTTTTGCTGATATTCAAAACTTTCATACTAGCTGGCAAATATCAGACATTAAAACGGATATGCAGGATGTCGCCGTCCTCGACTACATAATTTTTTCCTTCCACGAACAGTTTGCCGGCGTCGCGGCAGGCTGCCTCGGATTTGTGGGTGATAAAATCGTTGTATTTCATCACCTCAGCCCGGATGAATCCTCTCTGCAGATCGGAGTGGATCACCCCCGCAGCCTCGGGCGCGGTACTGCCCCTGCGGATCGTCCAGGCCCTCACCTCCTTGGGGCCGGCCGTAAAGAACACTTCCAGGTTCAGTATCGTAAAAGCCGACCGGATCAGTTTGTTGACGCCCGGCTCCTCCAGCCCGATGGCTGTCAGAAAAGCCTCGCGGTCCTGCTCATCGTCCAGCTCTGCGATCTCGGACTCAGCCCTGGCTGCAATGATCAGAACTTCAGCATTCTCATCGCCGAGTGATTCGGTAAATTTGCGCGAATAATTATTGCCGTTCACCGCGGAGGATTCGTCGACGTTGCAAACGTAGATGACCGGTTTGGCGGTTAGCAGCATCAGGTCGGCAATGAACTCCTCTTCCTCCGGATCAAGATTCATCGTCCTGACATTCTGAAAGTTCTCGATATGCGCCTTAACGGCGGAAACCACCTCCAAGCCTCTTTTGGCACTCTTTTCTGCTGCCTTGGCCGCTTTCTCCAGCTTCTGGAGCCGTTTTTCTACTGATTCGAGGTCCTTGACCTGCAGCTCCAGGTCGATGGTTTCGCGGTCCCTCACCGGGTCGATGGTCTCATCGATATGGGGAAGGTTCGGGTCGTCAAAGCACCTGACGACGTGGATCAATGCATCGCAGTTTCGGATATCGGAAAGGAAACTGTTGCCAACCCCTTCGCCTTTGGAGGAGCCTTTGGCCAGGCCGGGGATGTCGATGATATCCACCGTGGTGGGGACTACCTTGGCCGAGCGGATCAGCTCGTCGATCTTCTGCAGGCGGCTGTCGGGCACCTTGACCTGGCCAAGGTTTGACCGGTTGGTGCTGAAAGCAAAACTGGATGTTGGAACCTTGGTTTCGGAGATGCAGTTGAACAGGGTGGTCTTACCCGTGTTGGTGATCCCGATGATTCCGCATTTAAGTCCCATAAGAGGTTTCTTTAGGCCGCAAAGGTAAAAAAAATGCTATTTTCGCTGGGTCCCTTACCAATCATTGATTTGCACAGATGAACAACGAGACAGCAAACCGGGCTGCGGACCAGATCCGCATTTTATCAGCGGCCATGGTTGAAAAAGCCCGTTCGGGCCATCCCGGTGGCGCAATGGGCGGAGCCGACTTCATCCAGGTCCTCTTTTCGGAGTTTCTGACTTTTGATCCGGATGATCCGGATTGGATGTTCCGCGACCGCTTTTTCCTGGATCCCGGGCATATGTCACCTATGCTGTACTCCGTTTTAGCCCTTTGCGGCAAGTTTTCAACCGATGACCTTCGCCATTTCCGGCAGTGGAAGAGTTCGACTCCGGGCCACCCCGAGCTGGATGTCAGCCGGGGGGTTGAAAATACCAGCGGGCCTCTTGGCCAGGGGCATACGATGGCGGTCGGGGCGGCCATCGCAGCCCGTTTCCTGGAGGCGCGTTTCGGTGATTGGACCGCGCACAAGATATACTCGTTCATCTCCGACGGGGGCATTCAGGAGGAGATCTCCCAGGGGGCCGGCCGGGTTGCCGGCTTTCTTGGGCTGAGCAACCTGATCCTCTTCTACGACTCGAACGATATTCAGCTCTCTACCGAAACATCGGCTGTCACCCGGGAGGATACGGCGATGAAATACCAGTCCTGGGGCTGGCGGACGATCACCATTGACGGCAACGATGCCCGGCAGATCCGCCAGGCCCTGATGGAGGCCGTGACGGAGAGGGAGCGGCCGGTACTTATCATCGGACGGACAGTGATGGGCAAGGGCTGCGTGACATCCGACGGGGAGCCGTTTGAGGGCCGGAGCTCGACGCACGGCCAGCCCATCTCCAAGGCAGGAGCCTCGTTTGAGCTGACCGTTGCCAACCTCGGCGGTGATCCGGGTGACCCGTTCGCCATCTTTCCCGACGTGGCCCGCTATTATGAGTCGGTCCTGCGTGCCAAGAGGGATAAGGCCATGGAGCGCAAGCAGGCGGAAGCTGAATGGAAGCAACAGAACCCGGAGGCCTGGAACAAGCTATTGAGCTTTGTTCAGAGGCAATTCCCCCAGGTGGAGTGGGGCCGTATCAGTTTCAAGCCGGGCCTTTCGACTCGCGAAGCCTCGGGGATGGTTCTGTTCCAATTGGCCGAACAGTTTGATAATATGATTGTTATGTCGGCCGACCTGGCCAACTCGGATAAGACTGACGGGTTCCTCAAAAAGACCACCCCCTTCGGGCATCACGACTTTAGGGGGGCGTTCTTTC
>JAWOHI010000322.1:0-5736 GCA_046485255.1 Bacteroidales bacterium | reverse complement strand
GCTGAGGCGGCGGATCAGGCTGTCCACCTTGCCGTTCAGCCGGTCAAGCTCCAATTTCCTGATCCCATACTCCTCCTGGAACTTGATGTTGTGCATCAAACGCACTTTGTCGTCATAAAACCTGAGAATGGCGTTGACCATATCGCAGGCAATCTGAGGATCCGTATCCAGGACTTCGACCCGGACCGCCTCGTTTTCTGTTTTCCGGAAGGTGACGTTCTCGGAGAGCTTGCCGTAAAGGGCAGTCTTATAGTACCGGTAGGAAGGAGAGATCCGGTAGTGCTCATCCAGTTTGAACACCTGGATGATGCTGTCGCGGATATCGCCCGAATTGAGGATCTCCAGCATCTGTTCGGTGTAGCTCTCCTCCGATTTCTCGCCCAGGTTTTCGGGATAGACGATTGCCGTCGATTTGTACTTGGGCTTCAGGAACACTGGCGAGGAGAAAACGATGGCGATGGCACCCGCGATCAGGGCGATGACCCCGAGGTGGTACTTCCATTTCAGCGCCAGCTCCATCAAGGTCTTGTTATTCAGAAATTGATTCATATTCAAGATATTAATTCACCCGGATAAGATAATACTGTTTTTTGCCCTTCTGCACCAGGAGGAAACGGTTTCCAATCAAAAATGGCAGATTGACCTGTTCATCTGGATTGGTGATCTTCTCTTTGTTCAGGCTGATACCCCCACCCTGCAGGGTCCGGCGTGCCTCGCCCTTTGAGGGGAAGATGGCCGTATGCACCGCCAGCAGGTCAATCAGGGGAACCCCGGCCTCCAGAAGCGCTTGGTCAATATTGAAGATGGGCACCCCCTCAAAAACCGAGAGGAGCGTCTTTTCGTCCAGGGAGGCCAGCGATTCACGAGTGCCCTTCCCGAAAAGGATCTGAGTGGCCTCGATGGCGCTGACCAGGGCCTCTTCCGAATGGACCAGCCGGGTAACCTCCTCCGCCAGCCTCTTCTGTAGCAGTCGCTCGTGTGGCGCAATCAAATGATTGGCAATCAGCTGATCAATCTCTTCCTTTGGGAGAAAGGTGAAGATCCTGATGAAATTGATGGCATCCTCGTCGGCGGCGTTGAGCCAGAACTGGTAAAAATGGTAGGGGGAGGTCTTTTCCGCGTCGAGCCAGACCGTTCCCGACTCCGTTTTGCCAAACTTGCCGCCGTCGGCCTTGGTGATTAGCGGACTGGTAAGGGCAAAGGCCTCTCCGCCAACCTTCCGCCTGATAAGCTCGGTACCCGTGGTGATGTTGCCCCACTGATCGGATCCGCCCATCTGAAGCTTTACCCCGTGATTCTGGTAAAGATGAAGAAAATCATAACCCTGGACCAGCTGGTAACTGAATTCGGTAAATGACATCCCGCTGTCGAGCCGCTTTTTCACCGACTCCTTGGCGGTCATATAGTTGACAGTGATGTGCTTGCCAATGTCACGAATAAATTCGAGGAAGGAGAACTCCTTCATCCAATCGTAATTGTTCACCATCACCGCGGCATTGCCGCTGTCGGCGGAAAAATCCAGAAAGCGTGCCAACTGCTGCTTGATGCACTCCTGATTCCTGCGCAGGGTATGCTCATCGAGGAGGTTGCGCTCTTCCGACTTCCCCGAGGGGTCGCCGATCATCCCGGTAGCTCCGCCGACCAGCGCATAAGGCTTGTGACCGTGAAGCTGAAAGTGTTTTAACAGGATGATTCCCACCAGGTTGCCAATATGCAGGGAATCAGAGGAGGGGTCGAACCCGATATAGGCGGAGGCCATTCCCTCCGAAAGCATCTCATCCGTTCCGGGCATTATGTCGTGGATCAAGCCGCGCCAGCGTAATTCTTCAGTAAAATTCATTCACAAAAATTTTCGCAAAGATAACGAATTGGCCGTATCAGCCTTACCGTTCAGACGGTGTCACCCTCCCTGCCTTCCCTGCCTCCCATTTCAGGCTCTTTCAGGTGCTGGATCTTAAGGAAAGGCATCAATCCGGGCACCAGTTCGGATAAGGGTTTGTAGAGCAGCGACCCCTCCTTCACCTCCTCCCGCAGGAACCGCTGGCGGTCGTCGAATGAGGAGATCAGGATGAGGATGACACTGCCGATAATGGCTGCCTTGGCCACTCCGGCTGCAATTCCTGCAATCTTGTTGAACCACCCGAGTGAAATGGATTCGAGCAAATGCCGGACCAGTCCGGCTACTGCCTGGACCAAAAGGACGATCACCAGGAAGGTAATGACAAAGGATATCACCGGCATCAGCGAGAAGGAGAGACCAAAACCCTCCAGGAGCTCGGCGGCCCACCAGGAGAAGCGGACTGCACCCCAGATGCCGAGTATCAGTCCGGCGAGCGAAGCCACCTCACCGATCAGCCCGTTACGGTAACCCGAAAAGATCCCCCCGATCAGAACCAGGATGATGATCAAGTCCAACCAATTCATTTAGAGAGAGTTTATTGTTGGTCACAAATGTAGGGATAAAAGTATTAAATTTGGATTTTGCCGTCAAACATCTGAAAAATGCCCCTGATCAATTCCCTCGTTTCGTGGTTTATCACCAAGAGAAATTACCAGATTGATTTTTTTAAGCGCTATCCGGTTGAAGTACAAAATGATATTCTGGAAAAACTGATACGGGAGGCCCGGGATACCGCGTTTGGCCGCGATCACCAATTTGGCTCGATACAGTCGTACCGGGATTTCTGCGACCGCGTGCCGATCAGGGAATACCCGGCCATCCGGCCTTACATTGAGCGGGCCTTTAACGGGGAGTCGGATGTCCTCTGGCCAGGCGACGTCAAGTGGTTTGCCAAATCCTCGGGGACTACCAGCGAGAAGAGCAAGTTTATCCCGGTCACCCCCAACTATATGCAGGACTGTCACTTTCAGGGCGGAAAGGACACCTTGACGCTCTATTTCTTGAACTATCCGGATTCGGGTCTGCTGCTGGGCAAGAGCCTGGTAGTGGGGGGAAGCCACCAGATATCGGAGTATCAACCGGAGACCTACTTCGGCGACCTGTCGGCGGTGATGCTTCAGAACCTGCCGGCGTTTGCCCACTGGGTGCGGACTCCGGAATTAAGCATTGCCCTGATGGACGACTGGGAGAAGAAGATCGTTCGGATGGCCGAGTCCACCTCGAAGGTCAACGTGACCAGCCTGGCCGGCGTTCCATCCTGGACGCTCGTCTTATTGAGGAAAGTGCTGGAGCACACGGGCAAGTCCGACATCACGGAAGTATGGCCCAACCTGGAGGTGTTTATGCACGGGGGGGTCAGTTTTACTCCCTATCGCGATCAGTACCGCCAGATCATCCGCAACAGCCGGATGCGCTATATGGAGACTTACAACGCATCGGAAGGATTTTTCGGCATTCAGGACGATCCGGGCAGTAATGATATGCTATTGATGCTGGATTACGACATTTTCTTCGAGTTCATTCCCCTGGAGGATATCGGTTCGGAAGATCCAAGGGTGATCGGGTTGCAGGACGTGGAGACCGGCAGGAACTATGCCCTGGTCATCTCAACCGCAGCCGGGTTATGGCGTTACCTCATCGGCGACACCATCGTGTTCACCTCGCTGGATCCACCGCGGATCCGCATCAGCGGCAGGACGCGCCATTTCATCAACGCCTTTGGCGAGGAGCTGATCATTGACAACGCCGAATCGGCACTGCTGGCCGCCTGTCAGGCCACCGGGGCCGGGATCACCGAATATACGGCCGCGCCGGTATTTATGAACGGAGACCAGGAGGCACGGCACCAGTGGTTGATTGAGTTCAGCCGTGAGCCGGAGGACCTGCCTCAGTTTGTTGCGACCCTCGATGATGCGCTTAAATCGGTCAATTCGGATTACGAAGCCAAGCGATTCAAGGATATTGCACTGAAAAAGCCTGAGATAGTGGCCGTCAGGAAGGGTGTTTTCTACGACTGGCTGAAGGAGAAGGGCAAGCTGGGAGGGCAGCATAAGGTTCCCCGCCTGTCGAACGACCGTATCCTTGCGGAAGAGATATTGAGGCTGAACCATACCTGATCCGGCACGAATAGAATGACAGCACAAGGGTTTATCGTTCTGTCCCTCCTGATCCTTCACTGGCAGGCGGTCTCGGCTCACACCCAGCCCGACACCCTCCGTAGATGGGAGGGGCGCTATGACCAGGTTGCCTGCGATCCGGCAGGGAACATCTATCTGGCAAGGGGCGCGGCGCTGGTAAAATATGGTCCGGCAGGCGACAGCCTCTACTCCTGGTCGGATCCCGAATCGGGCCGGATCAGCCGGGCGGATGCAGGGGATCCGTTCAGGATCCTGGTTTACCAGCCCGACTTCAACCGCCTGAGGCTCCTCAACAACCGGCTGGCCCCGTTGTCGCCGGTCATTCACGTGGACGATTTAGGGATCACCAATCCGCTTGCCCTCTGCTCCTCGAGGCAGGGCGGCCTCTGGATTCTGGATGGCAATTCTCTCAGGATAAACTACTTTGACCAGCATCATCATTTAATATCCGAATCGGCGCCCTGCCCCCTGGGAGAGGAGCCGGTAACCGGGCCAATCAGTCTGTTGGAGCAGGCGGATCGCCTTTACCTCCACTTGCCTGGCCGCGAGATCCTGGTTTTCGATCTGTTCGGCAACCTGATCAGGAAAATTCCCCTTCAGGCAACCTCGCTGGATGCGGATGGGCAGAGGCTTATGCTGGCCACAGGGAGCCGGGTTGTAAGCTGGAAGGATCCGGTAGAGCCGGTCGCCACCCTGGCCGAAATACCCGGGGAGGCAATCCTCCAGGCCGTCCGGTGCCGCTCGAACCTGCTGGTCCGGCTCGATAACCGGGTTTTGCTGATCCGGGGTAAATAAATCTTTGTGCCGCCGGTGATCATCATAAAAAAGTCGTATTTTCGATCAGCCTAAACGGTAAGAAACTGAATTATGCACATCGCCATTGCGGGTAATATTGGCTCTGGGAAAACAACCCTTACCCGGATTTTAAGCAAGCATTACGGCTGGGAACCCCATTTTGAAGACGTGGATGACAATCCTTATTTGAATGATTTTTATTCGGATATGCAGCGGTGGTCGTTCAATCTCCAGATTTATTTCCTGAATTCGCGCTTTAACCAGATCCTTGAGATCCGGAAGAAGAAGAAGACGGTCATTCAGGACCGGACGATATACGAGGATGCTTTCATCTTCGCGCCCAACCTTCACGCGATGGGTTTGATGAGCACCCGTGATTTTGAGAATTATTACACCCTATTCACCCTGATGGCTTCGCTGATCGAACCGCCCGACCTGGTCATCTATTTGCGGGCATCTGTTCCGACGCTGGTTAACCAGATCCAGAAGCGCGGGCGGAAATATGAAAACTCCATCCGCCTGGATTACCTGAAGCGGCTGAATGAGCGCTATGAGAGCTGGGTGGAGACCTACCGCGACGGGAAGTTGTTGGTGGTGGATGCCGACTCGATGGACTTTCTTGGCAATCCGGAGGACATCAGCACGGTGATCGATAAAATCAATGCTGAACTGCACGGTCTGTTTTAACAGATCCCTTTCTTTCTATTAATTCTTATGCGAATAAGGCCTGTCCCTAACGGATCAGGCCTTTTTCATTTGGAGTGATTCGATGAGGGCGGGCCACTGGTCTGGTGGCAGTTTGGAGCCGATGACCCCGATCACCCTGGATGCCAGCAAGTTTCCGGCATCCAGGCACTGATTCAGCGGGCGCCCGTCAAGGTAGGCAAACAGGAATCCCGAAGC